>CBJKNR010000019.1:0-20062 GCA_966417555.1 uncultured Sphingopyxis sp. | reverse complement strand
GGGAGGGGAGAAGACATGAAAATCGCGTTTATCGGGCTTGGCAATATGGGCGGCGGAATGGCCGCGAACCTTGCGAAAGCGGGGCACGAGGTCCGCGCCTTCGACCTCAGCGAGGAAGCGCTGGCGCGGGCGGTCGAAGCTGGCTGCACCCGCGCCGCGTCGGCCGCCGAAGCGGTAACCGGCGCCGAAGCGGTGGTGACGATGCTCCCCGCGGGCAAGCATGTCGCGTCGGTCTATGAAAGCGACGTCTTCCCGAATGCCGCGCCGGGCACCTTGCTCCTCGACTGCTCGACGATCGACGTCGCGACCGCGCGCGCCAATATCGAAGCCGCCACGGCCAAGGGTCTCGTCGCGGTCGACGCGCCGGTGTCGGGTGGCATCGCGGCCGCGAACGCGGGAACGCTGACCTTCATGGTCGGCGGCACCGACGCGGGTTTTGCGCGCGCCGAGCCGATCCTCGCGAAGATGGGCAAGGCGGTGATCCACGCCGGCGACGCGGGCGCGGGGCAGGGCGCGAAAATCTGCAATAACATGCTGCTCGGTGCCTCGATGGTCGCGACGTGCGAGACGCTGGCGCTCGCGCAGAAGCTCGGGCTCGATCCGCAGAAATTCTTCGACATCGCCAGCGTGTCGTCGGGGCAATGCTGGTCGCTGACGAGCTACGCGCCGCTCCCCGGCGTCGGGCCGACGACCCCCGCCGACAATGACTACAAGGGCGGTTTCGCCGCCGCGCTGATGCTGAAGGATCTGCGTCTCGCGATGGAAGCCGCAGCGAGCGTCGACGCCGACGTCCCGATGGGTATGAAAGCGCGCGAGCTATATGAGGCGTTCGTCGAGGCCGACAAGGACGGCCGCGACTTTTCAGCGATCATCACCACGTTGCAGGCGTGAACGCCGGGAACCGTCTTCCACCAGTTTCGTCATCCCGGACTTGATCCGGGATCCATTCTTCCAAACGCCGCGTGAATGGACCCCGGATCAAGTCCGGGGTGACGACAATTGGGGACCAAGTCAGTAGAAATCCGCCGTTTCGCCGCCGTCGCGCCGTTCGGTGCGATGCACCTGCGTCGGCACGTCGCGGCGGCCGGTGCGCACTTCGATCCGGTCGCCGACCCGCCGCATCTCGGCGGGCGCCAATATACGCGCGCGCGCCATGCCGATTGCGGTCGCCTGCGGCGTCGTGACGGGCGCAGCGGCCGGCGCGCTGCCGGCGAGCAGGAGGACGGCGAGGGCGGACATGGCGTTCATGCTCTGCCCTGACGGCAGCTCTTGCCAGCGCTTTAACCCTGAATCGCAAGTTTTCGCTCAAGCCTGCGGCGGACTCCGGACAAAGGAAAGGCCGCCTGCCCCATGCCGGGACAGACGGCCCCTGTTTTCGTAAGCGAAAGGGCTCAGAAGCCCGACTTCGCCTCCGCTTTCTCCTTGAGCAACGGTGCGATCTCGAAGCCGTGCTTCTCGAGCGCCGCGACGATCTTGTCGGTGCCTTCCAGCCCCGCCCAGAACATCGGGCCGCCGCGATAGACCGGCCAGCCATAGCCATAGATCCACACGACATCGATGTCCGATGCGCGCTGCGCCTTGCCTTCGGACAGGATCAGCGCGCCTTCGTTGACCATCGGATAGAGCGTGCGCTCGATGATCTCCTGATCGGTGATTTCGCGCTTTTCGACGCCCGCCTTTGCCCGGAACTCCTCGATGATCTCGGCGACGCGCGGGCTTTCCGACGGATTGCGCTTTTCGTCATAGTCGTAGAAGCCCGCCTGCTTCTTCTGGCCCCAGCGGCCCTCGGCGGCGAGGGCGTCGCGGATGCTCTCGATGCGGTTGGGGTCGCGGTGCCAGCCGATGTCGACGCCCGCAAGGTCGCTCATCTGGAACGGCCCCATCGGCATGCCGAATTCGACATGGACCTTGTCGACCTGCGCCGGGGTCGCGCCCTCGAGCAGCAGCTTCATTGCCTCCATCTGGCGCGGCTTCAGCATCCGGTTGCCGATGAAGCCGTCGCACACCCCTGCGACCACTGCGACCTTGCCGATCTTCTTACCCGTAGCCATCGCCGTCGCCAGCGCATCGGGCGCGGTCTTCTCGCCGCGCACGACCTCGAGCAGCTTCATCACATTGGCGGGCGAGAAGAAGTGCATGCCGAGCACGTCGCCGGGGCGGCTCGTCGCGGTCGCGATCTCGTCGATGTCGAGATAGGAGGTGTTCGACGCGAGGATCGCGCCGGGCTTGGCAATCTTGTCGAGCTTGCCGAAAATGTCCTTCTTGACGTCCATATTCTCATAGACCGCCTCGATGATCAGGTCGCAGTCGGCGAGGTCATCGAGGCTGAGGCTCGGCGTCAGCAGCCCCATCATCTGGTCGACCTGTTCGGGCTTGAAGCGGCCCTTGGCGGCCGAGGCGTCGTAATTCTTGCGGATCACGCCGACGCCGCGGTCGAGCGCGTCCTGCGCCATCTCGACGATGGTGACGGGAATACCCTTCTGGAGGAAGTTCATCGAAATCCCGCCGCCCATCGTGCCGGCGCCGATCACGCCGACCTTCTTCACGTCACGCAGCGCTATATCCTTGGGCAGGCCGTCGATCTTCGCGGCCTGACGCTCGGCGAAGAAGATGTGGCGCTGCGCCGCCGACTGGCTGCCGAACATCAGCTTCATGAACTGCTCGCGCTCGAAAGCCAGACCCTCGTCGAAGGGCAGGCGCGTCGCGGCCTCGACGCACGCGAGGTTGGCGTAAGGCGCCTCGAAGCCGCGCCAGCGCCTGGCGTTGGCGGTCTTGAGCTGTTCGATCACCGCGACGTCGCCGAACACCGGGCGGTCGCGCGTCGGGCGCGGGCCGTCGGCGATCTTCGCGCGCGCAAAGGCGATGGCTTCATGGGCAAGGCTGCTCTCGCCCGCCAGCTCGTCGACGAGGCCGAGCTCCTTCGCCTTGGCGGCGGGCAGCGGATCGCCGGTCGAGGTCATCGTCGCCGCGGCTTCGATGCCGACGACGCGCGGCAGGCGCTGCGTGCCGCCCGCGCCCGGCAGCAAGCCAAGCTTGACTTCGGGCACGCCGAGTTTCGCCGACGGCACCGCAATCCGATAATGGCAGACGAGCGCGGTTTCGAGACCGCCGCCGAGCGCGGTGCCGTGGATCGCCGCGACGACCGGCTTGGTCGCGGCCTCGATGCTGTTGAGGACCGCGTTAAAATCGGGACCGCGCGGCGGCTTGCCGAACTCGCTGATGTCGGCGCCGGCGATGAAGGTCGCGCCGTCGCAGCGCAGCACGATCGCCTTCACGCTGTCGTCGGCGAGCGCGGCGGCGAAATGGTCGGCGAGCCCCTGGCGGACGTGCCAGCTCAGCGCGTTGACCGGCGGGTTGTTGACGATGATGACGGCGACTTCGCCGTCCTTTTCTTGTCTGACGCTAACGGGGGTGTCTTCGGACATGGGAGAACTCCTTGGGTCTAAATGTCAGTCGTCGAGCGCGGCGTGGACAAGCTTCTTGACCTCGCGCCGCACGGGATAGGTGGAGGAGGGCATGAGCTGGGTCATGAAGACCATGCAGATTTGCTCGACCGGATCGACGAAGAAGCCGGTCGAGAACATGCCGCCCCAGTAAAAATCGCCTGCAGAACCCGGAATGCCCGCACGCGCCGGGTCGAGCGTGACCGCGAAGCCGAGCCCGAAGCCGACCCCGGCATTCTCGTCCTCGCTGAAGATGCCGACGCTGTGCTGCGTCAGGTCGCCGCCGCCGACGAGGTGGTTCGAGGTCATCAGATCGAGCGTCTTGCGGCTGATGATGCGCGTATCGCCCAGCTTGCCGCTGCCAAGCAGCATCAGGCAGAAGCGGTGATAATCATGGAGCGTCGACGCGAGCCCGCCGCCGCCCGAATGAAAGCTGCGATCCTTCGCCCAGCGGCTGCGCGCGCCTTCGTCGAAACCCTGCATCTTGTCTTTCGGATGAAAGGCATAGGCGTCGGCGAGCCGGTGCTGCTGGTCGGCGGGGACCTTGAACCCGGTATCGACCATGCCGAGGGGCGAGAAGATGCGTTCCTGCAGCACCTCGCCGAACGGCTTGCCTTCGATCCGCTCGATCACCGCGCCGAGCACGTCGGTTGCCATCGAATAATTCCAGTGCGCACCGGGGTCGAACTGCAGCGGGATCTTCGCGAGATCGGCGATGAAGCTGTCCATCGTATAATCGGCGTCGAAATCGTCGATCCGCGCCTTGCGATATGCCGCATCGACCGGCGTGCGCTCCTGAAAGCCATAGGTCAGGCCGGCGGTGTGACGCAGCAGGTCGACCATGCGGATCGGCGACGCGGGTGGCCGCGTCAGGAAGGGGACGTTGCCGCCGCCCGCGACGAAGACGCCGGTGTCGCGAAACTCGGGGCAATATTTGACGAGCGGATCGGACAGCGCGACCTTGCCTTCTTCGACCAGCATCATGAAAGCGATACTGGTGATCGGCTTGGTCATGCTCGCGATGCGGAAGATCGCATCTTCCTTCAGCGCCTCGCCCAGCCGCGCTTCGCCGATGACCGACCGGTGCGCAATCTCGCCGCGCCGCGACACGAGCGTCGCCGCGTGCGGCAGCCGGCCGCTATCGACATATTTGGCCTTGAGGAAAGCGGGAATGCGGTCCAGCCGCGCGGTGTCAAATCCATGTGCCATATATGCGACCTATCAGTGCGAGGTCTGGCCGAGCAACTGGCGCGTCACCGGATGCGAGCTCGTGAGGCCCCCATCGACCGCGATCGCCTGTCCGTTGACATAACTCGCCTGATCGCTGGCGAGGAAGAGCGCGACATTGGCGAGCTCCTCGGGCTGCGCCGCGCGGCGCAGCGGATTGAGCTGGCCGAGCTTGTGCGTGACCTCCTTGGCGCGCGCATAGTCGAAGGTCGGCTTGGTCATCCCCGTCTCGGTGAGGCCGGGGCAGACGGCGTTGACGCGCACGCCGCTCGTCGAGAGCTGCTGCGCCGCGACCTTGGCGAGGTTGATCACGCCGGCCTTCGACGCCGAATAGGCGCCCGGGCCCGCGCCCGAATTGATCCCCGCGACGCTCGCGGTCAGCACGATCGCGCCGCCGCGGCCCTGATCGACCATCGCCTTGCCCGCGTGCTTCACCATCAGCGCGGGGCCGATCAGGTTGACGCGCAGCGTCTCGGCCCATGCGGCGGGGTCGAAGTCGAAGATGCCGCCCATGTCGCCGATGATCCCGGCGTTGGCGAAAGCGACGTCGAGGCCGCCGAAACTCTCTTTCGCGGCCGCGACGAGTTTCGCGACATCGGCCTCGATCCCCGCGTCGATCTCGAGCGCGACGACCTCGCCGCCCGCATCCTTCACCAGTTTCGCGGTCTCGTGCACCGCTTCGGTCTTGTCGCCGATGACGAGCTTCGCGCCCTCCGCGGCGAAGCGCAGCGCGCTCGCGCGCCCGATGCCCGAACCGGCCCCCGTGATGATCGCAACCTTGCCGTCCAACGCGCCCATCATGCGCCTCCCGAAATCGTGGCCCCGCCATCGCACACGATGGTCTGGCCGGTGGTGAATGCCCCCGCGCTGCTGGCAAGGAAGACCGCGGCGCCCGCGATCTCGTGCGGCTCGCCGATGCGCTTCAGCGTCGAGGCGGCGGTCGAGCGCCGCAGATTCTCCGGATTCTCCCACAGCGCGCGCGCCATGTCGGTGCGGATCAGCCCGGGAGCGATGCAATTGACGCGCACGCCGGCCTCGCCCAGCTCGACCGCATAATTGCGCGCCATCTGCATGTCGGCCGCCTTCGAGATGCAATAGGCGCCGATGATCGGCGATCCCTTGAGCCCGCCGATCGAGCTGATGATCGTGATCGATCCTCCGCCGCGCTCGACCATCTCGGGCGCGACCATGCTGATCAGCCAGTGGTTGGACAATATATTATTATCCATGATCTTGCGGAACTGCTCGTCGCTGATCCCGAGGCCGGGGCCGTAATAGGGGTTCGACGCGGCGTTGCAGACGAGCGCAGTGATCTTGCCGAAGGCGCGGCGCGTCTCGGCGACCAGTATCTCCAGCTCTTCCTTCGACGAAATGTTCGCGCGTACCGGAAGCGCTGCGCCCTCGCCAAAGCGCGCGTTGATCTCGGCGGCGGTTTCCTCGCACGCGTCGGCCTTGCGGCTCGAAATCACGACCTTGGCGCCTTGCTCGGCCATCGCTTCGGCCGTGGCCTTGCCGATGCCGCGCGACGATCCGGTGATCAGCGCGACCTGCCCCGTCATGTCGAACAGGCTCATGCGCCGGCCTTCTTTGCGAAGTCCCACGCGCGCTCGGCGAGCGGCAGGACGCGTTCGGACATCGCTTTGGCATGGGCGGAAGAGGCGGTGCCGTCGATGACGCGCTTCTTGATTCCCTGCATGATCCCGGCGAGGCGGAAGAAATTATAGGCGAAATACCAGTTCATGTCGGGCACGCCGTCGCGGCCGGTGGCCGCGCAATAGCGTTCGACCACCTCGTCGAGTTCGGGAATGCCGAGCGCCGTGCGGTCGATATCCATCACCCCCGACCGCCCGCCATTCTCGGTAGCCCACGCCATCGCGACATAAGTGAAATCGGCGAGCGGATCGCCGAGCGTCGACAGCTCCCAGTCGAGTACCGCGAGCACCTCCGGTCGGTCCTTCACGAAGATCATATTGTCGATGCGATAGTCGCCGTGGACGACGCTGGTGCGCGTCTGTTCGGGCAGCGTCGCGGGGAGCCACGCGATCAGCCGCTCCATCTCGTCCATCGTCTCGGTTTCGGAGAGCTTGTATTGCTTGGTCCAGCGGTCGACCTGGCGACCGAAATAATTGCCGGGTTTGCCGAAATCCGACAGCCCCGCCGCCTCGACGTCGACCGAATGCAGTGCCGCGAGCGTGTCGATCATCGCATTGTAGGTGGCGCGGCGATTTTCGGGCGTCGATCCGGGCATCGATCCGTCCCAGATCGTGTGGCCGTCGACCATGGACATCACATAGAACCAGCTGCCGACCACATTGTCATCGGTGCAAAGGCCGTACTGGCGCGCGACGGGGAAACCCATCTTGTGGAGCCCCGCCTGCACCTTATACTCGCGGTCGACCGCATGCGCCGAGGGGAGCAGCGGGCCGAAGGGTTTGCGGCGAAGCACATAATTGCCCGACGGTGCGCTGATCTTGTACGTCGGGTTCGACTGGCCGCCGGCGAACTTGCCCTGCGTCAGCGGCCCTTCGAAGCCCTCGACATTGGCTTCCATCCACGCGGTCAGCTTCGCCTCGTCGAGCACGTCGGCGCCCTCGGGCGCGACGGTGCCGCTGAACGCCTTTTGCGCGTCGAGCGTCATTGGTCGAACACGATCACCGACCGCGCGGCGTCGCCCTTTCGCATCTTGTCGAAGCCTTCGTTGACCTTGGCGAGCGGGATCGTCTCGGCGACGATCGAGTCGAGGTCGAGCAGCCCGCGCAGATAGAAATCGACGAGGCGCGGAATGTCGACCGGAAAGCGGTTGCCCCCCATGATCGCGCCCTGCAGTTTCTTGCCCGAGAGCAGGTCCATCGCGCCGAGCCCGACCTTTTCCGAAAGCGGCATCATGCCGAGGATCGTCGCGGTGCCGCCGCGGCGCAGCGACGCAACCGCGAGGCTCGCCGAGGCCGGACGGCCCACGGCCTCGATCGCGTGATCGACGCCGCCCTTGCTGATCTCGAGGATCTGCTTCGCGGCATCGTCGGCGAGCGCGTCCACCACGTCGGTTGCGCCCAGCTTTTTCGCGAGTTCGCGCTTCTCGGGCACCGGGTCGGCGGCGATGATCCGCCCTGCGCCCGCGATCTTCGCGGCGTTGATCGTCGCGAGGCCGACACCGCCGCAGCCGACGACCGCAACGGTCTCGCCCGGGGTCACCTTGCACGCGTTCAAGATCGTCCCCGCGCCCGTCGTCACGGCGCAGCCGATCACCGCGGCGCGGTCGAGCGGCATGTCGGGGTCGATCGCGACGCAGGCATGTTCGTGGACGAGCATCGTTTCGGAAAAGGCGCTGAGATTGAGCATCTGGTTGACGATGCTGCCGTCGGGGCGCGTGATGCGCGGTGGCTGTCCGGGTGCGCGCCGCGTGTCGCCGCCCATGCATAGCGACATGCGGCCCGAAACGCAGAATTCGCAATGTCCGCAGAAGGCCGACAGGCAGGTGACGACCGCGTCGCCGACCTTCACCGTACGCACTTCGCTGCCGACCGCCTCGACGATCCCCGCGGCCTCGTGGCCGGGAATGGCCGGAAGGGGATGCGGATAGGCGCCGTCGATAAAATGCAGGTCCGAATGGCAGAGCCCGCACGCGGCGGTGCGGATGCGCACCTCGTGCGGGCCGCAATCGGCGACTACGACATCCTCGACGGACAGCGGCTGGCCCGGCTCGATCAGGATCGCGGCTTTGGTCACACTATCTCTCCGGTTTCTGGTTTAACGCGAAACGCCGATGTCGCCTGACGAGAAGCCGGGCTCGCTCGCTTCGCTGTGCCTGGCGAACTCGATCCGCGCGATCGCGCGCTCGTGGACTTCGTCGGGACCATCGGCCAGACGGAGCGTGCGCTGATGCGCATAGGCCTTGGCGAGCCCGAAATCCTCCGACACGCCCGCGCCGCCATGCGCCTGGATCGCGTCGTCGATGATCTTGAGCGCCATGTTCGGCGCCTGCACCTTGATCATCGCGATCTCGGCCGCAGCGGTCTTGTTGCCGACCTTGTCCATCATGTCGGCGGCCTTGAGGCAGAGCAGGCGCGTCATCTCGATGTCGATGCGTGCGCGGGCGAGGCGATGTTCCCAGATGCTGTATTCGGCGACCTTCTTGCCAAACGCCACGCGCGACTGGAGGCGCTTCGCCATCTTGGCGATCGCTTCCTCCGCGACGCCGATCGTTCGCATGCAGTGATGGATGCGCCCCGGCCCGAGCCGCCCCTGCGCGATCTCGAAACCGCGCCCTTCGCCGAGCAGCATCGCTTCCTCGGCATTGACGCGGACGTCCTTCAGCTCGATTTCCATATGGCCGTGCGGCGCGTCGTCATAACCGAAGACGGGCAGATGGCGCAGGATGTTCACGCCGGGCGCGTTCAGCGGCATCAGCACCATCGACTGCTGCGCGTGGCGCTTGGCGGCAAAGTCGGTCTTGCCCATCACGATCGCGACCTCGCAGCGCGGATCGCCCGCACCCGACGACCACCATTTGCGGCCGTTGATCACATAATCACTGCCGTCGCGTTCGATCCGCGTCTCGATGTTGGTCGCATCGGACGAGGCGACGCGCGGCTCGGTCATCAGAAAGGCCGACCGGATCTCGCCGTTCATCAGGCGGCCGAGATATTTGTCCTTCTGCGCGCGCGTGCCGTAGCGGTGGAACACCTCCATATTGCCGGTATCGGGCGCCGAGCAGTTGAACACCTCGCTGGCAAAGCCGACGCGACCCATTTCCTCGGCGCACAGCGCATATTCGAGGTTGGTGAGGCCCGGGCCTTCGAATTCGAACGTCTCGTCGACATGATGGTGCGCGCCCGACCTGGGCGGCATGAACAGGTTCCAGATGCCGGCTTCCTTCGCCTCGGCCTTCAGGTCCTCGACGATCCGGATGACCTTCCAGCGGTCACCTGCCTTGTCCTGCTCGTTATAGGTCGGGACCGCGGGGCGGACCTTGCGCTCGATGAAGTCGCGGACCCGGTCGCGCCAATAGACCTGCCGGTCGGTGAGATCGAAGTCCATCTGCGCGTCCTTTCCCTTTACGTTTACGTAAATCCTTGGACCGATTCGTTGGTCTTGCCAAGTCCTGCGGGCCTAAAATTACATCATCCCGCCGCTCGCGACATGATCGTTACGGATGCGGCCTCGCCGTCTCGGCCGCGGCTGCCGCCATCGCCGCGATCCGCGCCTCATGATCGGACCGCGAAATCGGGAAACGGGCGATGAACGCGATGCTGGCCAGCGAAAATCCGACGAGAATCATCAGATAATAGACGGCGAAATCGTTGAGGATCGTCTGGCCGATCATGCCGGGCTTGGCCTGCGCCGGAATGCCCGCGGCGCTGATGATCACGCCGGTCAGGAACAGCCCGACCCCGGTCGCGCATTTCTGGACGAAGAAATAGGCCGAGAAGAACAGGCCTTCGGATCGCTCGCCGGTCTTTTCCTGCGACGCCTCGATGATGTCGGCCGCCATCGACTGGCCCAGCATCATCGATGCCACGGCGCAGGCGTTGGAAAGGGTGACCAGGGTGAAGAGCGCGGGGATCAGCGCCGGATCGTGGTTGGCGGGAAAATGGCCGAGATAGCGAAGCGCATAGGGTGCGAGCGCCAGCAGCAGCGCAGCGATGCCCGCCCCGACGGCTCCGGTCCGCTTTTCGATGCGCTTTTGCAGCAATCCGACGATCAGGAACGCGCCGACCACCCCGACGAACAGCGTCACCGAATAGGCGAGGAAGCCCGCCTGCGGCATTTCCCAATAGTAACTGAGCATATAGGTGGTCGCGGAGAAGGTCATACCCTGGTTCACATAGGCGAAGAGCGAACTCGCGAGCAGAATCAAAAAAGCACGGTTCCCGAGCGTCCGGCCGATCTTTCGGAGCGTCGCCCCCAGCGGCAGGTGCGTCGGCGGGCTGCTGTCGAGCCGCGCGATGCGGCGGTGCGTGGTGATTGCCGACACGCTCGTCGCGACGATCATCAAGGCTGCGCCGGTCCAGCCATAAAGCTGATAGCCGTCGACGTTGAGCTGTCCGACCGGATATTTTTCCGACGGCACCAGATAGACCGCGAACGCCAGCGTCAGCATCAACAGCCCGCCGGCCCATCCGAACACAAAGCGCCAGCGCGTCAGCGACGTGCGCTCGTCATAATCGCTCGTCAGGCCGGGCACGACCGACAGCGCCGGAATTTCGTAACAGGATACCGCGGCGCGCATCAGGAAGGCGAACAGCAGCAAATAGCCGTAGAGCCAGCCCGACGCGGCGGCGGGTGGGTGCCACAGCATCATCCACGCCGCCGCCATCGGCAGGATCGCGGCGTACATCCACGGGTGGCGCTTGCCCCAGCGGCTGTGCGTCTTGTCGCCCCAATAGCCGACCAGCGGATCGACGATCGCGTCGAGCAGCAGCGCGATAAGCAGGATGAAGCCGACGATCTTGGCGTCGAGCCCGAGCACCTGATTGTAAAAGAGCATCAACAGCGTCGCGAAACCGTTGTCCTTGACGCCATAGGCGACCGAGCCAAAGCCGTTGCCCAGCTTGATCCGCAGCGGCAATTTTTCGGTGGGGGGCAGCAATGCCGGATTGGCAGTGCTCACGCGTCGGCTCCAGCCTTCGCCGCCTCCTCCATCGCGACGAGCGCGTCGAACAGGCCGGGCGTTTCGGGATCCCACGCGTGACGCTGGCCGATCGTCAGCCCGCCGTCGACGAGCATATGCGTGCCGGTCATGAAGGAAGATTCCTCGCTCGCGAGATAGGCGACCGCATTGGCGATATCCTCGGGCTGGCCGCCGCGCGCGACGGGCTGCGCCTGTGCGCTCATGCCCGCGATGATCGCCTTCGCCTCATCCTTGTTCGCCTCGGGCACCTCGAGCGACGAGGTGAAGATATTGGTGTTGATGAAGCCCGGACAGATCGCGTTGACGCGGATGCCGTAGCGGGCGAGGTCGGTCGCCGCGACCTTGCTCAAATGCAGCACGCCCGCCTTCGCGACGGCATAGGCGATCGGCGAATAGCCGGCGCCGAGCGCCGCGACGCTCGCGGTGTTGACGATCGACGCGCCTTTCCGTCCCTTCATATGCGGCGCGGCATAGCGGATGCCCATCGCGACCGACTTCAGCACAAGGTCCATCGTCCGGTCCCAGCCCTCGGGCGTGATCTCGTCGATCGGCGCACGGTCGCCTGCGGCGGCGGCATTGTTGAAGACGATGTCGATCCCGCCGGCCTTCGCCGCGGCCTCGTTCATCAGCGCCTCGATGTCGGCGGGCCTGGTCACGTCGCAGCGAACGAAGGAAATCTTGCCGTTCGACTGTTCGGCGAGCGCGCGTCCGCCCGCCTCGTCGATGTCGGCGGCGAAGACGTGTGCGCCTTCGCCCGCGAGCTTCAGAACCGCTGCCTTGCCGATGCCCGACGCCGCTCCGGTGACGACGGCAACCTTGCCTGCGAATCGCATTGACCCATTCTCCCGTTTTCTTTTGCCACTTAGCTTAGGCGCCAAAGGTGACGCGTCAACGGCGGTCAATCCGACGCTACGGTGCCGTAACGGCAGGCTCGCTTATCCAAGTTGACGCTTGCGTAAAGTAGCGAAGCGGACGTAGGTTTGGGGCCAGAAGAGGAGCCAAAAGGATGAGCGATCTGGACGCTTTCCGCACCGAGGTGCGCGAATGGCTGGAGGCGAATTGCCCCGCCGAAATGCGCGAGCCCGTGCGCGACGAGAATGATATCTGCTGGGGCGGCCGCAAGTGGGTGTTCAAGAATGAAGCCCAGAAAGCGTGGCTCGATGCGTGTGTCGCGAAGGGCTATACCGTCCCCGACTGGCCCAAAGCCTATGGCGGCGCCGGGCTCACGCCCGAGCAGACCAAGATCCTCAAACAGGAAATGAAGCGCATCAATGCGCGCTCGCCGCTCGACAGCTTCGGCATCTGGATGCTCGGCCCCGCGCTGCTGCAATTCGGGACCGAGGAGCAGAAGGTCCATTACCTCACCCAGATCGCGCGCGGCGAAATCCGCTGGTGCCAGGGCTATTCGGAGCCCGGCTCGGGCAGCGACCTCGTATCCTTGCAGACTTTTGGCGAGGACAAGGGCGATCATTGGGTCGTCAACGGGTCAAAGATATGGACCAGCTATGCGGACAAGGCCGACTGGATTTTCTGCCTCGTCCGCACCGACAAGACCAACAAATATCAGGGCATCACCTTCATGCTCTTCGACATGGAGAGCAAGGGCGTCACCACCAAGCCGATTCTGCTGATTTCGGGCAACTCGCCCTTCTGCGAAACCTTCTTCGACGATGTCGAGGTTCCCAAGACGCAGTTCGTCGGCGAGATCAACCGCGGCTGGGACGTCGCCAAATATCTGCTCGGCCACGAACGCGAGATGATCTCGGGCGGCGGCGCAGGCGGCGACATGCTCAGCATCGGCGGCGCCTTTGCCAAGGCGTTCGGCAAGAATGCGGCCGGAGAACTCGATGATCCGATCCTGCGCGCCGAGATGGCGGCGTTCGACGTCGATGTCTTCGCGTACCGCGCGATGGGCGAGCGCTTCATGGACATGTGGAAGACCGGCCGCGCGCATCCCGCCTCGTCGAACATGATGAAATATGTCGGGACCGAGCTCAACAAGCGGCGTCATGAGCTGGTGATGTCGGGCGGCGGCAGCGAGGCGCTCGAATGGGACAGCGAAGAGACGAAGGGCGGCGCGCGGGCGCGTGGCTGGCTGCGCACCAAGGCCAATTCGATCGAGGGCGGGACGAGCGAAGTCATGCTCAACGTCATCGCCAAGCGTATCCTCGACCTGCCCGGAGCCTGACCCATGCCCTTGTATCACAATGACGACCAGGCGATGCTCAAGGACAGCGTCGCGCCCTTCGTGGCCGAACAGGCGCCCGTATCGCACCTCCGCAGCCTCCGCGACAGTGCCGATGCGACCGGCTTCTCACGCGACCTCTGGGCGCAGTTCACCGAAATGGGCCTGCCCGGCATGCTCGTTCCCGAGGCGCATGGCGGGCTCGGCATGGGGCATATGGAGGCGGGCATCGTGCTCGAGGAAATCGGCCGCAACCTGACCCCGTCGCCCTTCCTGTCGACCGGCGTCGGCGCGGTCGCCGCGCTGGCGAAAGCGGGCGGCACGCAGGCCGGCCGCTGGCTCCCTGCCATTGCTTCGGGTGAAGCGATTGTCGCGCTCGCGATCGATGAGGGGGCCAAGCATCGCCCCGACCGCATCGCGACGACCGCGACGCGTGCGGGCAACGGCTTCCGCCTCGACGGCAAGAAGAGCTTCGTCCTTCACGGTCATGTCGCCGACATGAGCATTGTCGCCGCGAAGACCGACGGCGGCATCACGCTCTTTGCCGTGCCGAAGGATGCCAAGGGCGTCACCGCCGACCCGCGTCGCCTTGTCGATTCTTCGCTCGCAAGCCATGTCACGCTCGACGGGGTCGAGGTCGATGCCGATGCCGTGATCGGCGAGGTCGATGCGGGCGGCGAGATTCTTGATGCGCTGCTCGCCGCCACCCGCGCCGGTGCCGCCGCCGAAATGGTCGGCGTCGGGCAGGGCGCGATGGATATGACGGTGAATTACCTCAAGGAACGCAAGCAGTTCGGCAAGCTGATCGGCGAGTTCCAGGGCCTCCAGCACCGCGCCGCGCATCTCTATGGCGAGATGGAAGTCGCGCGCGCCACGGTGATGAAGGCGCAGCAGCTGCTCGACGAGAGCAGCGAAGGCGCGAAGCTGATGGTCTCGGTCGCCAAGGCAAAAGCGGGCCGCGCCGCCAACCTTGCCGTCCGCGAGGGCGTGCAGATGCACGGCGGCATCGGCATGACCGACGAATATGACATCGGCCTTTACATGAAACGCGACCGCGCGCTCGCCGAATATATGGGCGACGTCCATTACCACATCGACCAGGTCGCCCGGATGAACGGCTACTGAGTGAACCACACCCCTCCCGCAAGCGGGAGGGGCAGCGAGACTTGCGAGCTTGCTCGCCAGTCGCAGCGGGGTGGGCAACCGCACCGCCGCTGGCCCACCCCTAACCCCTCCCGCCTGCGGGAGGGGAATGATCGGAGAAAGACCATGAACCTACAGGACATGTTCGGCCTCGACGGCCGCGTCGCACTCGTCACCGGCGGCTCGCGCGGCATCGGCAAGATGATCGTCGAGGGCTATCTCGCCGCGGGTGCCGCGCGCGTCTATATCTCGGCGCGCAAGAGTGCGCAGATCGAGGAAGCCGTCGCCGATTTCGAAACGCGCTACCCGGGCAAGGTGATCGGGCTTCCCGTCGACCTTTCGACCGTCGAGGGCTGCCGCGCGCTGGCGTCGGAACTCGAAGCGCGCGAGGAACGGCTCGACATTCTCGTCAACAACGCCGGCGCCGCGTGGGGCGAACCGTTCGAGGGCTTCCCCGAGGCGGGCTGGGACAAGGTGATGGACATCAACGTCAAATCGCCCTTCTTCCTGACGCAGGCGCTCCACGGCCTGCTCAAGGCCGGGGGCACCGCCGACCGTCCGGCGAAGGTCATCAACATCGGCTCGATCGACGGCATGCGTCTGAACCCGTGGGAGACCTATAGCTACCACGCGTCGAAGGCGGCGATCCTCTACCTCACCAAGCGCATGGCGGCGCGGCTGGTCAGCGACCATATCCTTGTCACCGCGATCGCGCCCGGCGCCTTCCAGTCGGACATGAACAAGGCGGCGCGCGACCATGGCGACGCGGTCGCGAAGAGCATCCCGGTGAAGCGCATCGGCGTTCCCGAGGATATGGCCGGCGCCGCGATCTTCCTCGCGTCGAAGGCGGGCGACTATGTCGTCGGCGATACGATCACCGTCGATGGCGGGCTGGTGCACGGCGATCTGAAGACGAGCATCGACGCCTGACCTTGCCTTTATTGTCTTCGTCACCCCGGACTTGATCCGGGGTCCATTCGGCGCTCGCCTTGCAGGTGAGGACGAATGGATGCTGAAACAAGTTCAGCATGACGAGGGGAGGGAAGTTGACTCCGGTATCGCCAAGGTGTATTACTTGAATAATGCACCAAGGAGGTCGTCCATGCGTCTCGCGTTCCTGATCCCCCCGATCATGCTCCTCGCCGCCTGCGGGTCGGAGGGGAAGAAATCCGGCGAGGCTACCGAAGTCTCGATCAATGCCGAAGGCGACGGCGGCGGCGTCAAGATCCGCACCGGCAAGGACGGCGGCAAGATCAGCATCGGCGGTGAGGGGGCCGCGATCAACGTCGACGTGCCCGATTTCGTCGATTTGGACATCGAGAGCGATTTCGACATCGACGGGGTGAAACTCTACCCCGGCAGCAACGTCACGACGGTCAACGTCGATGCGAGCGACAAGAATGGCGCCGACCGGGCGCGGGTCGAGCTCGGCTTCACCTCGCCCGCCGCGCCAGCGAAGGCGGCCGACTGGATGGCTGGCGAATTCGCCAAAAAGGGCGTCAAGATCACCCGCACCGGCGACACGCTCGCGGGCAAGACAAAGGATGGCGAGGATTTCACGATCAACTTCGGCCCCGACGGCGCGAACGCCAAGGGCAAGGTGCTGATCGTCAAGGGGTAACGCGCCTCAAACCCGATCGTCATTGCGAGCGAAGCGAAGCAATCCAGAGCGGTTTACGCATATCCTGGATTGCCGCGTCGCCTTCGGCTCCTCGCAATGACGGGCAAATAGGCCTACCCGCTGTTCCTGAGCGCCGTCGCGATCGCGTTGATCGTCAGCTGGATGCCCTCGGCGATGCGCGCGTCGGTCTCGCCCGCGCGGTGGCGTTTCATCAGCTCGATCTGCAGCAGGTTCAAGGGCTCGATATAGGGCAGCCGCAGCCGGATCGACGCCGCGAGCGCCGGGTTCTTCTCGAGCAGCCGCGTCTGTCCGGTGATGTCGAGCAAGCCGTCGTGCGCGCGGTGCCACCCGTCGCGGATCGCCGTGAAGATCGCCTCATGTCCGTCGACCCCCGCGGCCAGCTCGGCATAGCGCGCCGCGATCCCCATATCCGATTTCGCGAGCACCATCTCCATATTGCCGAGCAACGCGCCAAAGAAGGGCCAGCTTTCGGCCATGTCGGCGAGCAACGCTTTGTCGCCAAACGCCGCGAACGCCTCGCCCGTCCCGTACCAGCCGGGCAGCATCGTGCGCGCCTGCGCCCAGCTGAACACCCACGGAATCGCGCGCAGATCCTCGATCGCGCTCGACTTGGTGCGGCTCGACGGCCGCGATCCGATCTTGAGCCCCGCGATCTCGGCGATCGGGGTCATTGCGCGGAAGAAGTCTTTGAACGCGCCCGTGTCGTAAACGAGCCCGCGATACGCCCCGAACGCCGTATCCGACAGCGCATCCATCGCTTCGGCGAAGCGCGCCGCGTCGGCGTCGCTCTTCGCCTCGGGCTCGAGGCTCGCGAGCAGGCTCGCCGACACCATCGCTTCCAGATTGGTCGCGGCGCTGTCGATCGTGCCATATTTCGCCGCGATCACCTCGCCCTGTTCGGTGATGCGGATGCGGCCCTGCACCGTGCCCGCGGGCTGCGCGCGGATCGCGGCGAAGGCACTGCCGCCGCCGCGCCCGACCGCGCCGCCGCGACCGTGGAACAATTGCATCGCGGTATCGGCCGCCTCGAACACCGGGGTCAGCGCCGCCGACGCCTGATGCAGTCCCCAGGTCGAGGTCAGGTAGCCCCCGTCCTTGTTCGAATCCGAATAGCCGATCATCACTTCCTGATGCCCGCGCGCCGCGACATGCTGCGCGATTTCGGGCAACGCGAAATAGGCGGTCATGATCGAAGGCGCGTCGTCGAGGTCGGCGATCGTCTCGAACAGCGGCACGACCATCAGATTGTCGGTGCTTTCCGAGGACCACAGCCCGCCCTCGCGCGCGAGGACATGAACTTCGAGCAGGTCGGACAGGCTCTCGGCCTTGCTGATGATCCACTGGACGATCGCGTCGCTGCCGAGCTTCTTTCGCACCGCTGCCGCGGCGTGGACGATCGCGAGCTCGCCCGCGGTCTCCTCGCTCCACTCGTGCCACGGCGCGGCGAGCGGCCGGTTCACGCCAAGCTCCTTGCGCAGCAGCGCGACGCGCGCCTCTTCGTCCAGCGCCAGATAGTCGGCTTCGACCCCCGACACCCTGAGCAGCTCGGCGAGCACGCGCTCGTGCACCGCGCTGTTCTGCCGCATGTCGAGCGTCGCGAGGTGGAAGCCGAAGACCTCGACCGCGCGGATCAGCCGCCCGAGCGCGCCGATGCCCGCGAGCTGCCCCTTGCCGCTCGCCGACAGGCCGTTCGCGATGGTGACGAGGTCGCGGCGGAAATCGGCGGGGGTGGCATAGGCCGCGCCCTTCAGCGCGGCGGGACGCGGCGGCGCCTTGCCGGTGATCGCGAGATAAGTGGCCGACAGCCGCGCATAGATGCCCGACAGCGCGCGGCGATAGGGCTCGTCGCCGCGGCTCGGCGCAGCATCGCCGCTCGCCTCGGCCAGCGCCTCGACCGCCTCGGGCACCGGCGCGAGGCTCGACGACACCGACAGCTCGGCGCCGAGCGCATGGACCTGATCGATATAATGACCGAGCACCGCCGCGGCGTTGCGCGCCGTCGCCTGCTGCAGCGTCTCGGCGGTGACGAAGGGATTGCCGTCGCGGTCGCCGCCGATCCAGCTCCCGACGCGCAGGAAGGGTGCGGGGCGCGTCCCCAACTCCTTTTCCCAGCGCGCATAAAGCTTGGGCACCACGGGCAGGAAGACGTCGCGCAAATAGGTGAGCGCATTGTCGATCTCGTCGGCGACGAACAATTTCTGCGTGCGCAGCGGGCGCGTCTGCCAGAGCAGCACGACCTGCCGCCGGATCGCATCCTCGATCACATCGCCCTCGGGCGTCTCGCCCTCCCCGGCGTCGCGCAGCCGCATCAGCTCGGCGACACGGTTCTTGTGATCGAGCACCGACTTGCGCCGCACCTCGGTGGGGTGCGCGGTCAGCACCGGCGCGACGAGCGAGGCGCTTAGCAGCGCGGCGATCGCCTCACTGTCGATGCCGTCGCCCTTCAGCTTTTCTATCGCCGCCGCGACCGTGGCTTCGGGCTCGGCCGCGACCCCCTGCCGGTCCTCGGCAAGGTTCGCGAGCATCGAGAAGAGCATGAAGCCGCGCACGAAGGCGATGGTGTCGTCGAGGCTCAGCGCATCGAGCCCCGGGTCGATCGCCTCGGCTCCCGCGATCCCGCGATGCCGGTCGACGCTCGACGAGCGGATATATTCGGTCTGCCGAAACAGCTTGTCGCCGCCATAGGCGCGAATGACGTCGCCGAGAATCCGTCCGAGATAGCGGATGTCGGGATTTTGCGAGATCTGGATAGGCGGGCCCATGCGCCGCTTGCTGCACCTGCGAAGGTGCAGGGTCAAGCGGCGCATAGCTATGCGCCAGAAACCCGCAGCGTCATATCAATGCGTCTTGACCAGGTTCAGCATGCCCAGATCGATTGCGCGACGCCCGTCGAACGTAACAGAGTTGCGCGTGTCGGTGATGAACATCAGCTTGCCCGACGCATCGGTGATGCGCGCCGACACCGCGTAGCTGTGGCGCGGATCGAGCTGCCGCTGATCGACGGTCAGCGAGAAAGCGAAGGGCACCTGCCGTCCGTCGGCGGTGAAGCTTTGCTGCGCGATCGTCTTCGACGGTGCATCCATCAGGCTGACGTCGGCAAGGGTCACTTCGACCTGCGCCGTCGGCGGCAGCGCGATGCGCTCGCGATAGGTGATGCTGCCCGTGACCGACACCGGCTCTTCGGCGGGCGGGATCGTCGCGCACGCAGCAAGCAGCGGGGCTGCGATCGCACTGACGGCGAGCATGCGGGTCATGCGGGTCATGCGAACCATGATGTTTCTCCTTTTTTCGATGGTTGGCGGCCGCCTAATCCCATCGAGGTGAACCCACGCTGTCGCGCCCGCCCATGCGCCGTTCAGCCTTCGAGCTCGACATCCCAATAGAGCCAGTCGATCCAGCTCGTGTGGAGGTAGTTGGGCGGGAAGGCGCGGCCATTGTCCTGCAGCTGCCAGCTCGTCGGGCGCCACGGCTGGCGATAGAGCGGCATATGCGCCTGTTGCGGCGTCCGCCCGCCTTTTTTGAGGTTGCATGGCGCGCAGGCGGTCGCGACATTTTCCCACGTCGTGCGCCCGCCGAGCCGCCGCGGCACGACATGATCGAAGGTCAGATCCTTGCCCGACCCGCAATATTGGCACGCGAAACGGTCGCGCAGGAACAGGTTGAAGCGCGTGAACGCCGGATGCTCGGACGGCTTCACATATTGCCTGAGCGCAATCACGCTCGGGATCGGCATCGTCCGCGTCGGCGAATGGATTTCGCGTTCGTAATTTTCGACGATGGTGACCCGGTCG
>CBJKNR010000018.1:0-20177 GCA_966417555.1 uncultured Sphingopyxis sp. | reverse complement strand
GTCTCCATCAAGGCATCGCGGCCCTTCGAAAGGCTGCTTCCCAATGTGCTATGGCCCGGAGTTTATCGCGACGGCGGTGCAGCAATGGCTCGCCCAGATCGGCGTGAAGACGCTCTACATCACGCCGCGGAGCCCGTGCGAGAATGGCTATATCGATAGCTTCAATGGCCGCCTTCGCGACGAACTGCTCGATGGTGAAATCTTTTACGGCCTGGAGGAGGTCCGTTGCGTCACCGGTTTGTGGCGGGAACACTACAACAGCATCCGGCCGCCCAGCAGCCTGGGATATCGACCGCCAGCCCCGGAAACGATCAAGAAGTCAACCTGGCCGCTCGGCTCGCTTCCGCTGCGCTCCGCCTCCCGCCCAGGCTGGCATCGGAGGCGATGTTCAACTAACTCTGCGATCCGACCAGTCGTCGCCGGCAGTCCAGAAAGTGGCGGCGCTCTTCGGCGGACAATCACCAACCGCAAGAGCGCCGCAAGTTTTTGACCGGGCTGTGCGCCGCAGCCGGCAGGGTCGGAGAGGAGAGAGCCTGCCCCCGGAGATGCGCTGCCTCACAAGGAGATGCAGCGCCGCGGAAAAGCCTTTTCCGCCGAACCGGTAGCCTCTACTGCCCCTGCGGATCGCGCAGGTCAATGCAAGCAAGTCCCGCGGCGCGCTCGAACACATACGCGATCAGTCATGCCATATTTTGGTTGCGACGATTTGGGCGGCCAAATTCGCATGGCCTCTCGATCATGCGCATCTTGTCCGCCGCTACCTGAGATGGCCGCGAGCGGGACCTCCAGCATATAGGTGATGAATCGCCAGTCGCGCGTCCATGCATCATCCCGTCATTGCCCGGCCAGCGCCAATGCCTATGGTCGAGCGGTCCAAACACGCCGCCGGAGATCGGCATCAACGGGAGAAGCGGCCTGAAAGACGTTGATCCATTTTCGCTCTGCGGCCGGGTGGCGCTCGTCACGGGCGAGGGCCTGGTTCCGCTCGCCATTGCGGACGCCTTTCGCCGCGCCGGAGCCGAGGTCGTCCATGCCCGGGCACCCGAGCTCACAGAAGCCGGCATCGGCGACTTGATCGCGCAAATTCCGCAGATCGATATTCTGGTGAACGGATCGGTACGGACGGGCCCATGGCCGCTCGACCTCCTTGAAATGGACGAGTGGGACCGGGTCCACACCATCAACGTCCGCGCGGCATTCTTGCTCATGCGCGGCGCAGCGCAGGCGATGCGTGCGCATGGCCGCGGGGGGCGGCTGATCGCCATTTCGACGATCGGCGCGGTCCACCCCGTGTTGCACGGCAACTACGCTTATGGTTCGTCGCGGGCCGGGACCAACGCGCTTGTCCGGCAGTTCGCGCTCGACTGGGCGTCCGAAAAGATCACGGCGAACAGCATTCTCGTTGGCGCCATTCGCTCGGATCCGTTCCCCGACGGATGCCCCATGCCCCCGCAAGGACCCGGCACGCGCGCCGAGCGGCTGCCGATGGGCCAGGGTAGGCCCGAGGATGTCGCTCCGCTCGCGCTGCTGCTCGCTTCCGAAGGGGGTCGCTATATCAGCGGCCAGACCATCGCGGTCGATGGCGGCTTTCTGATTGCGTAAGGAGACGCGATGTTCACCGGCACAACATTTTATCAGATGGGCTTCATCGCAACCGACCTCGATCGCGCGACGGAAAGGCTCGCTCGCGACCATGGCATTCACCGGTTTCGCCGCAAGCAGACCTCTCCCGCGATGCAGGCGGCGCACGCGTGGGTCGGCGACGTCATGGTCGAGCTGATCCAGGTGACGGCGGAGGCCAACGCCGTCTTCCAGAGCAACGCCCCCGCCGCTCCGGAAGCGATCCGGCTGCATCATCATGGATATCGTGTGGCCGACCTCGATGGCTGGCAAGCGCTCGACCGCAAGATCGCCGAAGCCGGCCTTTCCTGCCCGATGATGGGCTCGGCCATGAACGATCAGCTGCATTTTCGGTATGTCGACACGCGTGCGACCCTCGGCATCTACTCCGAATATATCTGCCTCACCGGCGAGGCCTTGTCGATGTATGACGATGTTCCGCGCAACTAGATTCGGTCCGCCAACCGTGGGGCCGGCTGTCCGGTTGCCCATGGCGTTAAAGTCCGCCATGCGCGCCGGCTCCACTGCGGACCCAGTCACCTCGAGCGCATAGGCGCGTGGCACCGACTCAAGAGGAGGTCCCCATGATCGATGAGATACCCGCCCTCGCGCCGTTCGGCTTGGCCGGCCAGGTTGCGCTCGTCACCGGTGCCGCGTCAGGGATCGGTCGCGAGACAGCTTCGCTGTTCGCCCAGGTCGGCGCCGACGTGCTGTTCGTCGATCTCGACGCCGCGGGAGCAAAGGCCGCCGCAGCCCCATCAGGCGCAGACCATTTTGGATGCGACATCTCGGACGAAACGCAGGTCGCAGCGCTCTTCGCGCATGTCGCCGAGCGTTTCGGGCGGCTCGACGTGCTTGCGAACGTCGCGGCCTATCGGCGAAAGGCGGACACGATGACGATGCCGCTCGCGGAATGGGACCTTATGCATGCGGTCACAACGAGGGGGAGCTTTCTGATGATGCGTGAGGCGATCAGGCTGATGCGCGCGCAGCGCAGCGGGACGATCGTGAACGTCTCGTCGGTCAGCGCGAGGCACCCGACGATTTTCAACAATATGCACTATGACGCGGCCAAGGCTGGTGTCGATGCTATGACGCGCGCAGCCGCGATCGAATTCGCGCCATATGGCATCCGGGTCAACTCGGTTCAACCCGGAGGCACGGCGACATCCGGCGCCCACCGGATGACGGAAGAGCTGCCGGCCCGGGGACCGATGACGCTTCCGGGCCGGATAGCACTCGGCAGGCTCTCGTCACCGATCGAGCAGGCGCGGGCGATCCTTTTCCTGGCCAGCCCCGCGGCGAGCTACATCACCGGTCAGCATCTAACGGTAGACGGGGGCTATAGCGTGTCCTGACCGGTCGGGCGTGATCAGGGGACCCGGGCGATCATGCGCGACCAGTCGTGAAGGCGTTGCCATAAAATCTCGCGGGTCGATGCGAAATTATGCATGTGCGCCATGGTTGGCACGGTGAACACCGTGACGTCACTCGATCCCTTGTACGCGGATGGCTCGGCGTGCGGACTGGGGCAGGTATCGCGCTCGCCGTTCGCGACGAGAACGGGTACCGAAATCCTCGCGGCGTCTTCGGCGAAAACCCCCGGAAGCATCATGCGAACGGCGCAATGCGGGATCGTGATGCTGCCGAAATCGGGCGCGGTTTGCCGGATCGGATAGCCACCCTTCATATCCTCATGCAGAATTTCTTCGGGAACATCCTCCCAATGGAAAGAGTATCGAAAATCCACCCCCTCGTGATCCTGGTCGAGGTGGCTGGTCACCTTTCCTTCGGCCACGGCGTCGAAGCGCCGGATGCCATGCAGATAGGCCGCTTCATTATTCTGTGGCAGAACGGTATGGATGGCGCTGACACCGCATGGAGCAATGGCGTCGAACGTCGCAAAGCGCCCTTGGGTGAGGATCGACACGCCGCCGCCCATCGACTGCCCCATACCGACAACGAACGGCGCGGCAATAGCGGGGAAATCCGGGGCGATTTCGCCGCTGCGGAGCGCGCGCACGACCTCCCGGACGCAGCTATCATAGGTCGCGGCGAGGCATTGGAAATCAACCTTCGACAAGTCCGGCACAGTGCTTTCGCCGACCCCGACATGATCGACCGCCACATAGATGACGCCCCGCGCAGCGTGCCATGTCGCCTCGCTATAGCCCGCATGTCCGGAGAAATGCATGTCGAAATAGCCCCGCGAATAGCCCCCGCCGGGTACAGCGAAGATGATCAGCGGGCGCTCGCCGAGCGCTTGTGCATCGGGCAGAAACAGCGTCACCGCCATTTCGATCGGCTGGCCGAGCCCCGCAGCCTCCGTGACGTCGATCCGCTTTTCGACCCTGTTCACCATTGCCTCCATCTCCCTAACAAGGCCTCGGGCCGTTTGCGCACGGGGTTAGAGGACCGACCGGCGCGCTGGAAGCTTAGAGACGGAGAAATCACGTTCGGGATATTGGTATGCGGCGATTGACGGACGTGCGAGCGCCTCTAGCGCCGGAGCGGCGATATGCGGGGACCATGACGCTGACTTCCCCGCCGCTTCGGTCGGGGCCTGCAAGCGGGAACAAAGGTCGCGACCCTTCTCCCAATCGCCATCTTGCGCCGCGCGCTCGACGGATGTTACCCCGCGCGCATGGACGATGCACAGCTGACTACCATGGACCAAGGAAACGGACGCGCGCCGGAACCTCGCAGGCGTCGGACCAGACGCACCGCGACGGAGCTCCGTGAACTGATCCTCGACGCGGCGCGCGAAGAGTTTCGATATGCGGGATATGAAGCAGCGACTACCAAGGCGATATCGCTGCGCGCAGGGGTCAGCGAATCCTTGCTTTTCCGCTATTTCGGACCAAAGTCGGGCCTGCTCGAAGCCGCCGCGATCGCCCCCTTCAACGCGATGATCGAGCGATTTCAGTCGCGCTATTATTCAGGGAACCTGAGCGTCGATGGCGAGCGCTCTTGGGCGTTCATCCATGATTTGACGGAATATCTCCGCGAGAATCGCTTGCTGCTCGCGCGATTGATGTACCCTGAGCCAGGCGGCAAAAGGAGCGCGATGAGTGAAGCGCGCGGTCTTGACGGATATTTTGAGCGGGCGTCGTCGATGCTCGGCAAGCTTCAGTCGAGCCTGGGCCGTCCTGCCGACCCCCATCTTGAATTGAGCGTGCGACTGGCGTTCGGGATGGTCCTCGGCTCGGTGCTATTCTCGGAATGGCTGTTTGACGAGGGGCAGAGCGAGCGGGCCGTTGACGACGCGCTCGCGGAGAACCTCGCGCGCATGCTCCAGACACATCTTGCCTAGCGCAACCCCCGCTTATATAGTGGCACTATATAAAAATAGCGAGGATGTTGATATGGCCCCCCGCCTTCAGGATTTCGACGAAGCCGGCTACAATCCCTTTACCAGCGACGAGGTAAATTTCGGATCGCATGCCGATCCTTATCCCCGCTTTGCCGAACTTCGAGCCCAAGGCGCGGTGATCGAGGCAAGCTTCCGTAGTACGATGGGTCTCGCAGACGGCATTTTCGGCGGCCAGAAATCCTTCCTCGTGCTGGGGCACGCCGAGGTTACCAAGGCGCTCACGGATCCCGAAACCTTTTCCAACAAGGCCTATGAGCAGAATATGGGCCACTCGTTCGGCAAGACGATCACGGCCATGGACCCGCCGGAGCATGTCCAGTGGCGCAGGATTTTCCAGAAGATATTTCTGCCGCAATATGTTTCGCAATGGGGCGAAACGATCGTCGACCCGGCGGTCAGCGGGCTCATGGCGAAGTTCCTTCCGACCGGAAAAGCCGATCTGGTCGGCGATTTCACGCATCTTTTTCCGTTTCACGTCATCTACCGGCAGCTCGACCTGCCGCAGGAGGACATCGACACCTTCCAGCGCCTCGCTATCGCCCAGACCGATTTCTTCAATTTCGACAAGGCAAAGGAGGCGGGGCGCAAGCTCGGTGTCTATTTCAGGGAGCTGATCGAAGTCCGGCGCGCCGCGCCCGGTAGCGACCTTGTGACCTTGCTCGCGACGACCGAGGTCGATGGCGAATATCTTCCGGAAGATGTGCTGATATCCTTCTTGCGGCAGCTGATGAACGCGGCGGGCGACACCACCTATCGCGGCACCAGCGTGCTGCTCACGGCCTTGCTGACTCACCCCGACCAGCTGAACAAGCTGCGCGCCGACCGCACCCTGATCCCGCACGCGATCGAGGAGGCCCTGCGCTGGGACGGCCCGGTGGCGATGCAGTCGCGACTGGCCTCACGCGATACCGAACTGGGCGGCGTCGCCATTCCGGCCGGTTCTCTCGTCAATGTGATCGCAGCCTCGGCCAATCGCGATCCATCGGTCTGGGACAATCCCGACGCATTCGACATCAGCCGTCCCCGCAAGCCGCATTTTTCCTTCGCGCGCGGTCCCCATATGTGCGTCGGCCAGCATCTGGCCCGGGTCGAGATGACGCGCGCGCTCACCGCTCTGCTCGACACCATGCCCGACATGGAGCTCGATCGCGACATGCCGCCGCCCCGGATCAGGGGAGCGATGATGCGGGTTCCCGAACATATCCACGTGCGCTTCACCCCGGTTTCGCTCCCTACCGGCTAACGCGATGCCGCGCATTACCTTCGTCGAGCCCGACGGCACCACGCGCGCGATCGACGCTGTCAGCGGACTCACCGTAATGGAGAATGCGGTCCGCCACGACATCGCCGGAATTGCCGCGACATGCGGCGGTTGCTGCACCTGTGCGACCTGCCATGTGGTCGTCGCCCCCGAATGGTCGGAAATCGCCGGAGCGCCATCGCCCGAAGAAAGCGAAATTCTCGCCTTCGCCGACAGCTGTCCCGAAGCCGGCTCGCGCCTGTCGTGCCAGCTGAGAATGAGCGAGTTGCTCGACGGCATCGTCGTGCGCGTTCCGAAAGCGAACTGATCTGCGCGTGCTGGCTCTCCCCGCCGCTGTGCTTCACCCTCCCCTGCGATCCCCGACCGGCATATCGGTCAGCTGACGAACTTCGTCGGCGGGGACCGCGTCCCAGAAGTGCGACCAGGCGGGGAAATCGCCGGGCAGTCGCGGCACGGTCTCGTGTCCCGGCCAGCCGAGGAACGGCGCCGTCGGCCGCTCGGCGGCATCGGCGTAATACCAGTGCTTTTCCTTCCGCCGGACAAAATACCAGCGCCCGTCACGACGGGCATATTGATCGAAATAGGCGATCGCCATGACGATCCATTTACCGCGATCCTCGTGCTCGGCCCGGCAATAAACGATCCCGGTCGCGCTGTCCGCGTCGGCGAAATCGATCTGATGCCCGCAAATCTGGTGAACCGACCGATAAAAGCCCCGCAAGCCCTCGACAATCATGCCCCGCAGCGCGTCGCGCCCCTTGCCGGCCCGGCCGCAGTCGACATCGGTCACGAACAGGTCCACCCAAGCATCGATATCGCGCCCGTCGACTGCGACGGCGTAGCGGATCGGCAGCTGCTGAATCGCCAATTGCGATTCGATCCGGTCGATCCGGTGGGCGAGATGGTCGCCGCTCATGTCAGCCGATCCAGATTGGCGGGAACGAAAGGCAGGAAATCCTCACCGTTGTAGGCCCGAGCGAACCACTGCGGATCGTTGAGAACGGCGCGGCCAACCGCGACGAGATCGAACTCGCCCCGATCCATCCTTTCGGCAAGGCGCGTCAGATTGTCGACAGCCGCCTGGCTCCCGTCGATGTGTGATGCGCTTCCCGTGCCCTTGCCAAGGCCGACGCCGCCTACCGTCATCGCCGCCTTCCCCGTCAGTTTCTTGGCCCAGCCCGCAAGGTTGAGTTCGCTCCCCTCGAACAGAGGGGTATCGAAATAGCGCTGGGAACAATCGAACAGATCGACGCCAGCGGCCGCCAGCGGCTCGAGCAGCTCGGCAAGTTCATCCGGCGTTTCGGCAAGCCGGGCGCGATAATCCTGCATCTTGAATTGCGAGAGCCTGAGCGCGATCGGTCTGCTCTCGCCTATCGCCGACCGGACGGCCTTGACCACCGCGGCGCCGAACTCGGCACGCTCCCTGTGACCGCCGCCCCATCGGTCTGTCCGGCGGTTGGTGAAGGCCCACAGAAAACTGTCGATCAGATAGCCATGGGCGCCATGGATGGCGATGCCGTCGAACCCCGCATCGACCGCGTTGCGCGCCGAAACCGCATAGCCGGAGATGGCATCGGCGATATCCTCTTCACTCATCGCGCCCGAGGGCCGCAAGGCCGCGGCACGCGCATCGGGACGAAGCGAGATCACGCCGTCGTCAGGACCCCATATGCCGGACGGCCGGAGAGCACTGCCCATTCGACCCCCGGCATATTCGACGTTCCACATCGGACCCTGGTGCCAGAGCTGCGGCCAGATCGGACGACCCGCAGCATGGACCGCATCGACGACAGCCCGCCACCCTGCCAGCGCCCGATCGCCATGAAGATGGGGTATGCCTGGCCGGTCAGTCGCCACCGGATGGGCAATGCTGACCCCTTCGGTTATGATGAGACCAATGCCCGATCGCGCCCGGCGTTCATAATATTCCGCGACGTCAGGTCCCGGCACCCCCTGCTCCGCCCGGTAGCGCGACATCGGCGACATGACGAAGCGGTTCGCAACCACGGTGTCGCGCAGACGGAGGGGCGGGAGGAAAGAAACATGCATGGCCACTCGCCTATCATCAGACCCTGGGCATGTCGTAGCCGGGGCCGATTATATCACATATTCGAAATGGTTGCCGCGCCGACAGCGGCAGGCCGGCAGCGCTTATCATCCCCCGATCTTGCCACCGCACACCTCCATATTCGTCCCGGTGATCATCGCTGCCTCGTCCGAGCACAGGAACAGGACGCTGGCCGCGATCTCCTCGGGGAGGGCCGCCCGCGCGAAAAGCTGCGATCGGGCCGCGTGAGCTTGCTGCTGCTCGATGGTGAGGGTCCGGCTGACTGCGGGGGTGGCGGTCAGGCCGGGAGAGACGCTGTTCACCCGGATATTACAAGCGGCATAGGCCTCGGCCGCGTAACGCGTGAGATGGAGGACACCCGCCTTGGCCACAGCATAATCGGCCGGCGCGGTTGATGTGACCCGCACGCCAGCCATCGAGGCGGTGTTGACGATGACGCCGCCCGCGCCCGCCATCATGGCCCGCAACTCATGCTTCATCGCGAGCCAGCATCCTCGCAGGCACAGGTTCATCACCGCATCCCAGCGCTCGACGTGCATCTCGTGAAGGGGGAGCGGCGCGCCGCCAAAGCCGACATTATTGAACGCGATGTCCAGCCTTCCGAATTCCGACACCGTCTCATGCACCACGGATGAGATCGCCTCTTCGCTGGCGGCGTCGGCCTGTCGGGCGCTGGCGCAACCGCCCTGCGACCGGATTTCTTCAACGACTGCCGCCGCCTGCTCGCCATTGAGATCGACTATGACGGCATGCGCGCCCTCGCGTGCAAAGCCGATAGCTGCCGCCCTGCCGATCCCCGATGCTCCGCCGGTGATCAGGGCAACCCTTGACAAGAATCTTTTCAAGCCGGGCGCTCCTGCCTTTGCTGATCTCGCCTACCTAGGACATGCGGCCGACTTTCCCAGCGCAGCGCTCGATGCATCACATTCGTGGAATAAGTATCCCGGCGGCTGACGCCATTTGCCTGCCGCGCGGACAGGCGGCATGTTCGAGGCTCTGCGGTAGAAAGGGCCGATGCGTTGTCAGCTGAAGTTGCCGGGGTCTTGCCGCTCCCGCTCGGCCCCGAAGAAATCACCGCCCAATGGCTGACCCACGCGCTGTCGGCCGGGCGCCCTGGCGTCCAGGTCAGGTCGTGCCGGCTCGACGACGCCATTCTGGGGACATCGTCAAAGCTGCGCATATCGCTTGAATATACATCGGCGACCGATCTTCCCACCCGGCTGATTGTGAAGGGCGGCTTCGAGTCCCACTCGCCCGGCATGGCCTGGATGTTCCTCAATGAGGCGCGATTCTACCGGGACGTCGCACCTTTCGTGAATCTCAATGTTCCCGAGACTTTTTTCGTCGGGTCCGACCCGCATAGCCATCAGTCGATCGTGATCATGGAAGACCTCGCGGAACGCAGCGTTCGCTTCTGCAATCCGCTTGCACCGCAAAACCGGGTCGAGATCGGACGGCGGCTTCGTGACCTGGCGACCTTCCATGCGGCCAGCTGGAATTCGCCCGAGTTTGATCGCGGCGGCCGGTGGGCGTGGGTCGGGACTCGGTTCAGCGCGCACAGCGCCGCATATAATGCCCGCTTTTTCGAACCCTCGACCTGGGATCATTATGCCGCGATGCCGCGAGCGACGGCCGTGTCGACCGGCCTGCTCGACCGCGAATGGCTCAAGAGCGCGCTCGGTCGTCTCGATGAGATTTCCGCTGCCGCCGACCAGTGCCTGATCCACGGCGATATGCATCTCGGCAATCTCTATGTCGATGCCGACGACCGCCCCGGGTTTCTCGACATGCAGCCCGCGCGTGCGCACTGGGCGCTCGAAGTCGCCTATCATATCGGCGTCGGTCTCGACATCGCGGACCGGCGGCGATGGGAACAGGACCTGCTGCGGATCTATCTCGAGACGCTCGCCGAGGAGGGCATCCGGCCGCCGCCATTCGACGAGGCGTGGGCCGACTATATAAGGTTCCTCGCCTATGGCTTCTTCATCTTCCTGATCAACGACGTGCATTTTCAGAGCGAAGCGATCAACACGGCCAATACGGCGCGCATGGGCGCGGCCATGCTCGATCACGACACGAAGCGCCTTCTGTCATGATCGAAGCAGGCGACGCTATCGGATTTCGGGGCGCAGCGCCGAGGCGACCCCGATCCTTGATCCTGTCCTCGAACGTCGATCTTGCCTGGCTCGCGCGCGGGCTTGAGCGCCATGGCCATGAGGTCGAGGTGCACGGGAGCGATGGCGAAATGCCCGAGATGGTACCTGTTGCATCCGATTCTCTGCGCGCCGATGACTATCAGCTGATCCTTCATTGCCACATGCCTACACAGCCCAGTCCAGGACCGATAACCAAGCTCGATCATGCCCAATGGGCGGCGCAATGTGAGGAGCCAGCGCGGCGGACGCTCCAGAGCCTGCAACTTGCTCAAAGCCATATTGCAGCCAACGGCGCGATCGTCGGTCTCGGACCCGCCTTTGCGCTGAACGGTACCGCCGGCCTTGCGGGCTTTTCCATGGCACTGGAAACACAGCGCACGCTCGTCAAGTCAGCCGCGCGCCAGTGGGCCTCACGCGCCTTTTCCATCAACTGGGTAGCGCTCGCCCCCGCGCGCTTGGTGCCGGGCCTCGCCGACGCTGACGGGATCGGGCGCTTCGTCGTTGGCCCCGACCTGCGACGTCCGCCCGCGGACGAACCGATCGCGGCGCTGCTGGCCATGCTGGCGACCGGGGGCGGGGCCGCATTGAACGGCCAGACGCTGGTCGCCGATGGCGGCGAATGGATGGTTCCATGAGAAAGCCTTTCTCTCTAGAGGGCCGCGTCGCCCTGATCACCGGGGTCGGTCCAGACCTGGGAACCGGCATCGCTCTCGCCCTCGCGGAGGCCGGTGCCGCGGTAGCCCTTGCCGCACGTGGCAAGACGGTGCCAGACGCGTTGGCGCAGATGATTGCCGGCGACAACGGAAACGCCTGCGCACTCGAATGCGACGTAACCGATCCCGGACAGGTGCAATCATCCGTCGCCGCGGTGCTTGCGACTTTCGGGCGCCTCGATATCGTCGTGCAGGTCGCATCATCGACGGGAAGCCATGCCCAACCGCTCGAGACGATCCGCCTCGAAGAGTGGGACGCGCAGACCCAGGTGACCACCCGAGCGGCGTTCAACCTCGCCCGATCCTGCCATGCCGCGCTCCGCGCGAACGGGAGCGGCCGCATGATTTTCGTGACATCGGCGTACGGCCTTTCGGGAGATGGCGGCAACCCGATCTATTCGGCGTGCAAGGGCGGGCTGCGCGGATTCGTCAAGTCGCTGGCGAAGGAATGGGGCGAAGATGGCATAACGGTGAACGCGATCGCACCTTCCAGCACCAGTGCGAACACCGAAGCCTATTTTCTGAGCAACCCGGATGCCTGGGACGTGTTCCGCAAGGCCATTCCGATGCGGCGGATGGGCGATCCGCGGACCGACATCGGACCAGCCGTGGCGGCGATGGCGAGTGACGCGTTCCGCTTCGTCAGCGGGCAAACGATCCCGATCGACGGGGGACTCTACACAAGCTTGTAGGGTGAAGATGCGGCGAGCGCCGCCGAGGAGACAGACGAGGAGACAGATATGTCGAATCCCGATCAAAGATCAATCGAAGGAAGGTCGGAGCCTGTTCCTCGCCAGCCTAACGGTCGCTGTTCCGTCTGTAACGGATCCGGTGAGGTCTGGGTCGGGTCAGGGGATGCCGGAGCGGTGAAGTTCGCATGCGAGTGCCGCGAAGCCCCGGCGACCTTCCCTGCGGCGGCGACGTTCAGCATCGACTGGTTCCCGCTCACCTTCGGCGCGGCCATGGTCGCGCTGCTCGCTATCTTTTTTCATTGACCGCGCGCGGCATAGAATCGCTCGTTCGATATTGATGACAGCGAGGTGGGGCGCTGAGGATCGAGCCGAGCAGCAGCGTACAGTGCGGGCCGCATCGCCCATGTGATGCTTCTCTGGCCGCACAAGGAGCATCCCTGTTCGCACGGATGATCGGATGTTAGCCTGCAGCGGGAATGGGGTGGCGCTCGCCCCGGGCGACGACACCCTGCCGACCAATAAGAAAAGGATATGGCCTATGGATCTCCAACTCGCCGGCAAGCGCGCCCTCATCACCGGGAGCAGTTCGGGGATCGGCGCAGGAATTGCGAAGGTGCTGGCGCGCGAAGGCGCGACGATTCTCGTCCACGGCCGCGATGCGGATCGATGCGCGCGGGTTGTCGGCGAAATCTCCGCTGCTGGCGGCACGGCCTCGTTCGTTCTCGGCGATGTCGCGACGCACGAGGGTTGCGAGACAGTTGTCGCGGCGGCGGACGGGCTGGGCGGGGTCGACATTCTCGTAAACAACGCCGGCGGCCGCGCGTCGTCGCAGCGCCGGACCGGCAATGATGGCGTGCTCAATCCCGCGTGGCTCGATACGCCGTGGTCGGATTGGCTCTGGACTTTCGAGCAGAATGTCGGCGCTGCGGTACGACTCATCCAGAGGCTCGTCCCAGGGATGAAGGAGCGACGCTTCGGCCGCGTCGTCAACATCGGCAGCGCGGCCGCCACACAGGCCGAGCCCGACCTGGCCGAATATCAGGCCGTCAAGGCCGCGATGGTCAACATATCGGCGTCGCTCGCCAAGACACTCGCGCACAGCGGTGTCACCGTCAATACGGTCACCCCCGGCGTCATCATGACGCCGGCGGTCAAAGACAGCTTCACCGATCTCGCCGAAAAGTTGGGGTGGGATAGTAATGATTGGGGCGAAGTCGAACGGCGCTTTACCGCGGAGATTTTCGTGAACAGCGCCGGAAAATTTGGAAAGCCGGAAGACATCGGGCGAATGGTGGCACTGCTGGCCAGTCCCTTGTCGGATTATATGACCGGGGCCAACTACCGCGTCGACGGCGGCCAGATCCGGTCGATCAACTAGGAGAGTCGGAATTGGTGCTGGAAATCGACCGGCTTGTCGCGATCGAGGCGATCAGGACCCTGAAGGCGCGGTATTTCCGGTGCGTCGACACGAAGGACTGGCGCGGGTTCGCATCGCTTTTCACGGCCGATGTCCGATTCGACATCAGTACCGACGCCGGCCCGTGCATCCTGGAGAGCCCGGATGCGATCGCCCATATGGCCCGTACGCGGCTCGAAAATTGCGTCAGCGTCCATCACGGTCACTGCCCTGAAATCCGGGTAATCTCCGACACATGTGCCGAAGCGATCTGGGCGATGGAGGATATGTTGCGCTGGAACGATCCCGCGTCCTCGTCCATCCGCACACTGCATGGATTTGGCCATTATACCGAATCCTACCGCAAGGAGGGCGGCGAATGGCGCATCCGAGCGCTGCGGCTCACCCGCCTGCGCGTCGACGTGACGAGCTGGGACGATTCGATAGAAACGAACTGACGGCTCCAACGCGAAACAGCGGTGCGGGGGTCGATGGGTGGCCATGCTTGCCTGGCCCCTCCTGCCTTTCCAAAAGGCCGGAGGGGGCGTCTACCGCGGTGCGTTTATAATTCCTCGCTCCCCGCATGAGCCTCCGGTCGGATCACGTGCTCCTGACCGCCTGCCGAAACTCAGGCGTTGACGCCCGTTGCCCGCCGCGCCGCGCGCCAGCCGAATACAAAGGAAGCGCCGATCGACGCACCTGCGCCGGGATATACGCCGCCGGTCACCGATGCGGTGCAATTGCCCGTCGCGTACAGCCCCTCTATCGCACTCCCGTCCGGGCGCAGGACACGGCCGTCCACGTCGGTCACGAGACCGCCATATGTGCCGACGTCGCCCGGGAACATCCGCACGGCATAAAAGGGTGGCTTGTCTATCGGCCCGAGATTGGGATTTGGCCCGATGGTGGGATCGCCGGCGAAATTGTCGTACGCGCGGCCACCCTTATTGAAATCCTCGTCGATGCCCGTCTGCGCGAAGCGAGTCATCCTGGCGGCGCTGTCCCGCAGCGCATCTGACGGTAGACCTGTTTTCGAGGCAAGTTCGTCGAGCGAATCCGCCTTGATCATGTATCCCGATTCCAGCCATTTGGCCGGCGTCATCATCGGCGGCATCTTGCCCCACGCGTAGTAGCTGCGGTGACGGCTGTCGAGGATCGCCCAGCAGGTCTTGCCCGTGCGCTCCACCGCATCGTGCATCGCCTCGCCGGTTTCCATATAGCTGCCGGCCTCGTCGACGAACCGCCTCCCATCGCCGTCGACCAGCATGACGAACGGTTTGGCGAGACACTGGGGATGCATATAGGGCGTGTCTTGATCGGGAGCCAGCGATCCCGGAATCCAGACGCCCTTGTCGAGATTGTCGGTGTCTGCGCCAAGCGCGATGGCTTCCTCGAGCAATTCGCCGGTGTCGCCGGGATTGGCGTTGGTCCAGGTTACCGAGGTGGGCGTCCGGTGATATTTGTCGCGCAGCAGCTGGTTGCGAGCGAAGCCGCCGATGTTGAGCAGGACGCCGTCGCGCGCGATAATCCGGGTTTCGGCCCCATCGATGGTCGCCATCGCCCCGGTAACGCGCCCTTCCTCGACGAGCAACCGGTTCACCGGCGCATCGGTCCGGATATCGACGCCGTTGCGTAGCGCCGTAGACAGCATATGCGCCTGGATCGCCGCGCCGGTGCTTACCAGTTTCTTGCCCGTGACACGCATGCGCATCATGCGAAACGCGATGGCCGCCGCCGCTAGCCGCCCCCTCCAGGTCCGCTTCGCCAGCCCGAGTTGATGCATCTCGATCCGCTTGAAGGGATAGGGAAATGGACCGCGCCGCAGCTTGCCTTCCCATTCGCCGAGCCTGCGAACATCGAACAATTGCATCCCGATCGACCGCCCGCGGGCGAGTCCGCCCGGCCGATCATCATAATAGTCCGACCAGCCGTCGAAGCGGCGAAACTTGACGCCCTTTGCTTCAAGATAGGTGACGAGCGCAGGGCCCGTTTCAAGATAGGCGCGCTTGCGTTCCAAGGTGGAACCCTTGCCTCCGTCGCCGACCGTCGCCAGCATATATTCCAGACCGGCCTCGATACTGTCGGCAATGCCGTCCCGCGCGAGCAAGGGATTGGCCGGAATCCAGAGCACCCCTCCCGACATCGCCGTCGACCCGCCGACCTTGTCGGTCTTTTCGAGGATCAGGGCTGTCTTACCGGCGTCGCGTACCGCCAGCGCGGCGGCCATCGAACCGCCCCCCGATCCGACAATGAGGAAATCGACGATCATTTCGTCCATGTCATCCACCGATGAAATCGTGAAGGGCGCGATGGAAGTTCGACACCACCAGTTCCTGCTTCGGATTGGTCCGAGCGCCGCGGAAACCGCGGATCTTCATCCCGGCCTGAATCTCGGCCATATTCTGGAAGTCCTGGGTCAGGATCAGCCCCCAGTCGGCGACGCTGGTAATGTCGGGCGCCGTCTTGACCGCCGGAAGCGTCTTCGGCGCCTTTCCGGGCGCGAAGCGTTCGAGCGTATAGATATCGAATATGCAGCTATCCGGGTCATTGCCGTTCGGCCGGGCGCGATAGCCGAGCAGATGGCCCGGGCCCTGCAAAAAGACCATGTTGGGGAACAGGTGCCATGCCGTCCCCGCCTTGCCCATCGCCTCGAGGGTGAAATTGGCCGGCCACGGCGCCCCTGCCCTGGCATGTTCTTCCTCGTTGAAGCGGAGGAATGCCCGCATCACGTCGAAAGGGTCGTCGTCGGCCGCGCACTCGGTCTGTAGCCGAGCAGCCGCCCGCAGCGTATGCTCGGTCAAGGTCGCATCGAGTGTTTCAAGCAGTTCCTTGTAGAAGGTCAAAATACCTTCGCGGGCATCCGTGGGTGCCGTCTCGCCAAGCCGCGCGGAAGGCAGGCCCAGCGGCCGTCCAGGCGGGTAGCCGAAGTGCCCGTGCAGACCATGACCCGCGCTGTAGGTATAGTCCGAACTCCAGGCGAGAAGCTGCCGGTGCGTCGTCTGCACATGATAGCCCTCTGTAAACGCCTCCAGCGCGACCTTCCAGTTGGCAGGCAGGACCGCCTGCCGGCGCCACCGGTACCGCATCGTGCCGATATCGAAAACGTCGAGATAGTCGGGCGCGGGCTTGAGAAACTCCGCCAGGCCCGGGGCCTCCTCATCCATGCAGATGAACACCCAGCCCGCCCAGCAATCGACCCGGACTTCGACGAGCGCGAGTTCCTGATCCGAAAGCGCGCCGTCCCAGTCATCGCGATCGATCACTTCGGCACAGGCGCCGTCGAGCTCCCATTTCCAACCGTGATATTTGCACACGAAACGGCCGGTCCGGCCGCAACCTGACGTCAGCCTGCGCCCCCGGTGCGGACAGACGTTGTAATAGGCCTTCAAGGCACCGTCGCGGGTTCGGCAGATCGTGATCGAATCGTCGAGAATGTCATAGGTAACAAAGTCGCCCGCAGCCTCGAACTCCTCTTCGCGCCCGACCATCTGCCATGTGCGCGGCCACAAACGCGCCCTCTCCTGCCCGAAGAAGTACGGCGAAACATAGTCGTCGGCCGGGACAAAATCGTCGCGTACCGGATTTTCTGCGTTGGTCATAACCTCTCCAGCAACTCCGCGCGAAACGGCGGCGCCGGCGCCCGCCGGTTTTGCCGCGCTCCGCGCGCAAGGCCTCTTCTGCCTCAGGGGCGAGAAGACTCTCCCGCCATCGTAACGATACTATAGAGTGACGCTACACCAAATAGCACGTCCTGCGCTCCGCGCGGTTGCCATCATATATATGCTATGGATCGCGGACCACCGGCCGCGCCCCGGAATCCGGCCGGTCGCGCATGGTCTCGCGCAGGCATCTTCGGCGCTGCGAACCATGCGCAAGGCCAACGCATTAACACGGATGTGAAGCCGTCTCCCCGATCCACGGTTTGGATTGAAACGGCCATTGCCTTCGGGCAAGCGGGTTCGATATCCGCCGGGGCGGGCGCGGGGCGCTGCCGTCGGCATCCGAAGATTCGAGGAGCCGCAATGCGCAAGTATCTCAACGAGCCCGAGTTGATACGGTTCGAAGTCAAGGACAGGATCGCCCGTATCACCTTGAACAAGCCGGACAAGCGGAACACGCTCGAGGACCGGATTCTCACCGAGCTTCGCGACGCGCTGGTCGAGGCCGACGCGCTGGTGGACGTCAATTGCGTGATACTCGAGGGCACCGGCAAGGATTTTTGCGCAGGTTATGACCTGGTGGGTTCCTACTCGGGCAACTGGAACGACGATGACTACCGCGGGCGCGGGGCCGCATCGTCGCTCGACAATGACATCTGGCATCTCGAAAACACCCAGAAGCTGGGAATGACGATCTTCGACATGCACAAGCCCGTGATCGCCCGCGTCCAGGGCAATTGCCTCGCCGGCGGCACCGACCTTGCGCTCCTGTGCGATTTCATCATCGCGGCGGAAAACGCCAAGATCGGCTTTCCCGCGACCCGCGCGAACGGTACGCCGCCGACCAATTTCTGGCTTTACCACCTCGGCCCGCAATGGGCCAAGCGGATGATCTTCACCGGTGACTGCCTGACCGGCAAGGACGCCGCGAGGCTGGGGCTCGTGCTCGACGCCGTTCCCGCCGACCAGCTCGATGCCGCCGTCGATGAACTGGCGCGGCGCCTCAGCTTCGTCGACCCGGACATGCTGTCGGCTCACAAGCGCGTTCTCAATATGGGGATGGAATTCATGGGGGCCCGGATGCTGCAACGTTTCGCCGCCGAAACCGACGCCCGCGCCCATCTCGTCAAGGGTCCGCGCCGCGCCCAGTTCAAGGCCGACATGGCGGCAGGCAATTTCAAGGAAGCCCTGAAGAACCGGGACGAGCCGTTCGGCGACGGGCTGGTCAAGGCCTATTGGCTACAGCAGGATGGAGAATGAGCGCATGACCGAGAATATTCTGGTCGATCAGCCGGCCGACGGCGTGACGCGCCTGACGCTCAACCGCCCCGAGGCGATGAACGCGTTCACCTTCGCCATGTACCGCGAGCTGATCGCGCTCCTCGAGGACATCCGGCTCGACCCGAAGGTCAGGGTCGTGATTCTGACGGGCACCGGCAAGGGCTTCTGCACGGGACATGACCTTCGCGGCGGAGGCCAACCCGACTGGATCGACCCCGATACGTCGAAACCTTATCGCAACCGCTACAATATGGCCGTGCTCAGCGAGATTCCCCGGCTGCTCCGCGCACTGCCGCAGCCGGTGATCTGCGGCGTCAACGGAACGGTCGCGGGGATGGGCTTCTCGCTGCAGCTGGCATGCGACATCTCGATCGCGGCCGCGTCGGCGAAATGGGTCAACTCGATCCACAATGCAGCGACCGGCACCGAACTCGGCATGAGCTATTTCCTGCCCCGTGCGGTCGGATCGCAGAAGGCAGCGGAGATTCTCCTGACGGCGCGGACGACGACTTCGGCGGATGCCGAGCGCTACGGTCTCGTTCTCAAGACCGTTCCCGACGACCAGATGATGGACGAGTGCCTTGCCCTCGCGCGGGACATCTGTGTCAACGTTCCGTTGGGCATCTGGACCACCAAGCAGTCGATGCATCTCAACGCGCATGCCGGGAGCCTCGAGCATGCGATGGAGGTCGAGGGACGCGCGGTATTCATCGCCCAGCAGACCGAAGACGCCGCCGAAAAACGGCAGAGCTTCATCGAAAAGCGCGAGCCCAGCTTCCGCAGCAAATAGGCGTGTTCCCCCGGATCCGCTGGAGAATGACGATGCAATTTGAAACCATCCTCTATGATGTTCGCGACCATATCGCGACGATCACGCTGAATCGCCCCGACCGCATGAATGCGATGGGGGGACCGATGCGCCAGGAACTTATCGCCGCCTTCGATCTCACCGACGCCGACGACGATGTCCGGGCCGTGATCGTGACCGGCGCCGGGAAGGCCTTTTGCGCCGGGGCGGATCTCAGCCGTGGCAAGGATATATTCGACAAATCGACCAAGCCCGACAATCCGCTCCGGCCCGACGGGACCTTCGACTATGGCAAGCACTCGGCACGCGACGGCGGCGGCATCCTGGCCTTGCGCATCTACAACAGCCACAAGCCGGTGATTGGCGCCATCAACGGGGTGGCGGTGGGGGTCGGGGCATCGATGACGCTGCCCATGGATATCCGTATTGCCAGCGAAGACGCCCGGATGGGCTTCGTCTATGCCAAATTCGGTATCGTTTACGAATGCTGTTCCTCCTACTTCCTGCCCCGTGCGGTGGGCATGAACAAGGCCATGGAATGGAGCATGACCGCGCGCATCATGAAGGCCCCCGAGCTCGCCGAGGCAGGGCTCTTCAACTATGTCGTGCCCGCAGACGAAGTGATCGCCAAAGCCCGCGAAATAGCCGGACAGATCGCGGCAAACGTCGCGCCGGTATCGGCGGCGGTGATGCGCCACATGCTCTGGCAGGGACAGGCGATGCGCCATCCGATGGAGGCGCACCGGGTCGAAAGCTGGGGCATCACGAACCGCGGCCAGAGCGCCGACACTAAAGAGGGCGCGAAGGCCTTTGGCGAAAAGCGTCCTCCAGATTTCCCCTGCAAGGTATCCGCCGACATGCCGGACTATTTCCCCTGGTGGGACGAGCCCGACTATGCCGGACCGCCGCTCACCGACTGAAAGGCTTTGCGATGATCAAGACCGCGTTGACCGACATGTTCGGTATCGAATATCCAATCCTGCTGGCCGGCATGGGCCACACCGCCCTCCCGCACATGGTGGCGGCGGTGTCGAACGCAGGGGGTTTGGGCGTTCTTGGCGCCGGATCGACGCCGCCGGACGAGGTACGCCGGCAAATCCGCGAAGTGCGCACCCTCACGGACAGGCCCTTCGGCATCAACGCGCCGCTC
>CBJKNR010000017.1:0-21007 GCA_966417555.1 uncultured Sphingopyxis sp. | reverse complement strand
CCGTGCTCGACGATGCGCTCGTGCTCCTCGTCAGCTCGAAGATCAGCTCGGTCCCGTCGATGAGCCCGCTGCCCGCCGCGTCCACCAGGGCGCCATCGCGGCGCGGGCCTCGGCGGGCGCGACATTGAACACGACCTCGACCCCTGCTGCCTGCAGCCGCGCGATTCCCTTGCCGTCGGTGCGCGGGTCGGGATCCTGCGCCGCGATAACGACGCGCGCGATGCCGGCGGCGATCAGCGAATCGCTGCACGCCGGGCCGCGCGGGCTGGCATGCGCGCAGGGTTCGAGCGTGACATAGGCGGTCGCGCCGCGCGCGCCCTCCCCCGCGGCCGCAAGCGCCATCGCCTCGGCATGCGGCCGCCCCCCCGCCTGGGTCCAGCCGCGCCCGATCAGCTTGCCTTCCTTGACGAGCAGGCAGGCGACATTGGGATTCGGCGCCGATGCCGGCCGGCCGCGCCGCGACAGCGCGATGGCGGCGGCCATCCAGTCGGCGTCGGCGGGGGATCGTTGCATCAAGGGCGGGTTTGGGGCGCGGGCCCGCGTGCCGCGCGTTCGGCGAGCGTCGAACGCGTCTGCACAGGCTCGGGCCTTTTCTTCGCGGCGGCAGCGGCTTCCTCGCCGAGCGTCTCGCGCGTCACTTTGTCAGCCTCGGTCGAATCATATTCGATGCCGAGGCTGTCGGCGAAGCGCTGATATTCGGCACGCTTTTCGGCATTGCGGCGCGTCGTTTCCCTCGCCCGCGCGACCCAGTCGGCGCGAATCTCGTCGGCGCTGCGATTCGCCGTCCAATTCTCGAAATAGATGATCTGCGCCTTGGGCTTCTCATAGGGGATCAGATATTGCTCGACCCCGTGAAAAACGAGCCATGTGAGCGCCAGCGCGACGCCCCAGATCGCCCAGCGATGCGGACGCGGTTCGCGGATATAGGCCCAGAAATCGGACACGCCGCCGCCGACATCGACTTTGCCAAACATCTTCATGGCGCCAATTTAGGCGATCTCGCGGCATTTTGCGAGGGGCAGCGAAAGGCGGAGGATTGCACCGGATGCCGGTGGGAACGTTATTGATTGCAAAAAATGCAATTGCGGATGCTCTTTTCGCAGTTGAAACATTCATTGTGCAGTGCAATATCACACTTGCCTTTTAGGCATCCTCTCCCAAAACTTTCACGGGCCGCCCTTGGGCGGCCCTTTTTTTCGACTTTTTTGGTTGAGAGGGCCGATTCGGCTCGTCCGAATCAATCTTGCGTCGGCGTCCGCGTTTCGAATCGCCGCACTTCCGCAATGAAGCTACCGGGTAATGGCGTGGGTTGGCCGCTGTCGGTGTCGAGATGCGCATAGCTGATCTCGATGTCGGTAAGCCGCTCGTTATCCCGGAAAATGCCGCAATGGAGCGTGAAGCTCGTGCGTCCGAAGGCGCTGATTCGCGCTGCGATCGTGATCAGTTCGTCGAGCTGCGCCGGCTTGTGATAGTCGATCTCGCAATGCGTCTCACGGATGTCTGTACCATATTGGTGAAAATAGGGTCCGGGCTGCCCCTCGCCGAGCGCGCGGAAATATTCGGTCACGCCGATGTCGGCGTAGACCAGATAATTGGCGTTGAAGACGATGTTCTGGCCGTCGATTTCGTTGAAGCGCACGCGGACGCGCTCCTGCACGCGAAAATCTGCCAGCGGCACGGCGCGGCGAGCGTCGGTCATGCGGGCCTCAGGTGGCAAGCGCGGCGGGCGTGCGGTCGAGCGGCGCGCACGCCGCCTCGAGCCATGCGCGCTCCTCGCCCTCCATGCCTTCGCCGAGCTTTGCGAGGACTTCGGCATGATAGGCGTCGAGCCAGTCGGCCTCGGCGGGCGACAGCAGCGCCGCATCGACGAGGTTTTGCGCGATCGGCGCGAAGGTGATCGTCTCGAACCCGAGCATATCCTCCTCGGCGCCCGCAATGCGCTGCGGCGTCACGACGACGAGATTCTCGATGCGGATGCCGAAATGGCCCGCCTTGTAATAGCCGGGCTCGTTCGAGAGGATCATGCCGGCGTGGAGCGGCTCCTCGGTCCCCGCCTGCCCGCCCGACGGCTTGGCGATGCGCTGCGGCCCTTCATGCACGGCCAGATAGGTGCCAACGCCATGGCCTGTGCCATGCGCATAGTCGACCCCGTCGGCCCAGAGATACTGCCGCGCGAGGATGTCGAGCTGGCTGCCGCGCGTCCCCTTGGGAAAGCGCGCGGTGGCAAGCGCGATATGACCCTTCAGCACCTGCGTGAAACGGCGGCGCATCTCGGCGGTCGGCGTGCCGATCGCGATCGTGCGCGTGATGTCGGTCGTGCCGTCGGCGTACTGCCCGCCCGAATCGACCAGATAGAGCGTGCCCGTCTCGATCGCGCGGTTGGTCGTTTCGTCGACCTTGTAATGCGGCAGCGCGCCATTGGGGCCCGCGGCCGAGATCGTGTCGAACGAAAGATCCTTGAGCGCGCCGCTTTCGTCGCGGAATGCACGCAGCCTCGCGGCGGCACCGAGTTCGTCGAGAGTCCCCGTGGGCGCGACTTCCTCCATCCATTTGAGGAAGCGCGACACGGCGACGCCGTCGCGGACGTGCGCGGCGCGGGTACCGTCGAGTTCGGTCGCGTTCTTGATCGCCTTCGGCAGCACCGCGGGGTCACGATGACGTGCGATCTGCGCCCCCGCAGCTTCGAGCGCGGTGAAGATCGCCGCGACCGCACGGTCGGGATCGACCGCGACCTTTTTGCCCGAAAGATCGGCAAGCGCCGCCTCGAACGCATCGCGATCGTGGATCCGCACGCTGTTGCCGAGATGCGCGCGCACCGCATCGGTGACCTTCCCGGGCGCGATGAACAGATCGGCGGTCGCGTCGGCGTGGAGCAGCGCGAAGGCCAGCCCCACCGGCGTGTGGCTGACGTCTTGTCCACGGATATTGAACGTCCAGGCGATCGAATCGAGCGCGGTCATCACCGTCGTGTCGAGCCCCTTCGCCTTCAGCCAGTCGGCGATGATCTCGCGCTTTTCGACGGCGGCCTGCCCCGCAAGCGCGGTGTCGTGGACGGTCACCGCCGCGTCGCTCGGCGCCGGCTGGTCGTCCCAAGCCGCGTCGATCGGGTTCGTGTCGACCGCGACGAGAGCGGCGCCCTTTGCTGCCAGCGCCTTTTCGAGCGCCCGCGCCCAGTCAATGCCATGGAGCCACGGATCGTAACCAACCTTCTGCCCCGCGCTGACGTTCGCGCCGAGCCAGTCGGCGACGCTCGACTGCGGTACGCCGACATAGTCGAAGAGCGACCCGTCGACCTGATCGCGCACCTGCACGGTGTAGCGGCCGTCGACGAACACCGCGGCCTTGTGCGGCAGCACCGCCGCGGTTCCGGCCGAGCCGCCGAAGCCCGTCAGCCACGCCATGCGCTGCGCATAGTCGCCGACATATTCGCTCATATGCTCGTCGCTGATCGGCACGACGAAGCCGTCGAGGCCGCGGCTCGCGAGTTCGGCGCGGACGCGGGCGAGGCGCTCTGCATGGAGGGGGCTGGACATGCTCTATTCCTTGTTCCTACATCGGAAACGATCCCGCCCTTCGGGGCGACACCGCGGGGGATTTTTCGATGCGCGCTATTTGGATGTTTCTGGCAGCAATTGCCACCCCGCTTGTCGCATCGCCGCCCCTGTTCGCCCCCCCGCTTTTTGCCAAAGAGAAAGACCCTGCATTGACCAGCAACACCCCTGCCCTGCCCTCCGCGCCGGTCGCGGAAAAGCGTCCGCACGAGACGGTGCTGCACGGCAAGACGCTGTCCGACCCGTACCACTGGCTGAAGGATCCGGGCTATCCGACGATCGATGACAAGGATGTGCTCGACTATGTGAAGGCCGAGAATGCGTATTTCGATGCGGCGATGAAGCCGCACGCCGCGCTCGTCGAGACGCTGTTCCAGGAGATGAAGGGCCGCATCAAGGAAGCCGATTCGAGCGTGCCGCAGAAGGACGGCGACTGGGTCTATTGGGTCGAATATGAGGAAGGCGCCGAGTACAAGAAATGGTACCGGAAGCCCGCGTCAGGCTCCGGCGATACGCAGCTGATCCTCGACGAGGTGGCGATGGCGGCGGGCAAGGATTATTTCCGCCTCGCCGAAGTGTCGGTGAGCCCGAACGGCAAGCTGATGGCCTATTCGTTCGACGACAATGGCTCCGAACGGTTCGAGGCGCGCATCCGCAACCTCGAAACGGGCGAGCTTCTCCCCGACACCATCCCCGGCACGCTCTCGTCGCTCGTCTGGACCTCGGGCAATGACGCGATCCTCTATGGCCTCGCGAACGAGAACTGGCGCACCGACAATGTCCGGCTGCACAAGCTCGGCACCCCGGTCACGCAAGATAAATTGCTCTACAAGGAGCCCGACATCGGTTTCGGGGTCGGGATCGGAAAGACCGCCGCCGACAATTATATCGTCATCGCGACGGGGGACAACGAGACGAGCGAGGTCTATCTCCTCCCCGCCGACAATCCCGAGGCAAAGATGCAGCTCGTCTCGGCGCGCAAGAAGGGCCGTGAGTACAGCGTCGACGAGCGCGAGGGGACGCTCTACATCCACACCAACGACGAGCATCCCAATTTCCGCGTCGCGACCGCAAGCATCGAGGTGCCGGGGACGTGGAAGACGCTGATTCCCGGTTCGGACGACAATTACATCACCGGCCTTTCGGTCTTCCGCGACTATTTCGTGCTCGAATCGCGCGAGAAGGGCGTCGATCAGGTCGACGTCCGCACATATGACGCGCCGCTGACCCCCGGCCGGGTCCAATTCCCCGAGGCGACCTATGTCGCGGGGCTCGGCGACAATCCCGAATATCATCAGGACAAGCTGCGGCTCGACTATGAGTCGATGGTCACCCCCGACACGGTGTTCGATTACGATCTCGCGAGCGGCAAGCTCGAGACGCTGAAGGTGCAGGAGATTCCTTCCGGTTACAATCACGACGACTATGTAACCGAACTGGTTCACGTGCCGCCGCGGAACGCCACACCGGTTCCGGTATCGCTCGTCTACAAAAAGGGCACGCCGCGCGACGGCAGCGCGCCGATGCACCTCTATGTCTACGGCTCCTACGGCTACCGCGTCCCGCCGGGTTTCTCGACGACGCGTTTGAGCCTCGTCGATCGGGGGATGATCTACGCCATTGCGCATGTCCGCGGCGGCGACGACCTCGGCCGCGCCTGGTATCTCGCGGGCAAGACGACCGAGCGCAAGAATACCTTCAACGACTTCATCGACGTCGCCAAGGGATTGATCGCGGCGAAATATACGAGCGCGGGCAGGATTTCGATCGAGGGCCGCTCGGCGGGCGGGCAGGTGATGGGCGCGGTCTATAACGAGGCGCCCGAGCTGTGGGGCGCGGTGCTCGCGGGCGTGCCCTTCGTCGATGTGATCAACACGATGGTCGACAAGGACCTGCCGCTGACCCCCGGCGAATGGCCCGAATGGGGCAATCCGATCATCGACAAGGCCGCCTTTGATTACATGCTGAGCTACAGCCCCTACGACAATGTGACGGCGAAGGCCTATCCGCCGATGCTGGTGTCGGCGGGGCTCAACGATCCGCGCGTGACCTATTGGGAACCCGCGAAATGGGTCGCCAAGCTGCGCGCGACGCGCACCAACGATGCGACGCTGCTGCTGCGCACCAATATGGGCGCGGGCCACGCCGGCAAGTCGGGCCGCTGGGGCGCGCTGCGCGAGGATGCCGAGGAGTTCGCTTTCGTGCTGACGCAGCTGGGGGTGGAGAAATAGTGGGGGCGCTCCAAAGAACGAAGGTTTCACTGAGTTTTTTTGGCGACGATCTTGACCCGGCTGAAGTCTCGGCTCTGCTCGGTGCGACCCAGCCTTTGGTGTATCGAAAGGCGCAAGCTGGACAACACCGGGCGGCAACGAGCGGGTAGCCAGAACAGGATCATGGCGCCTGCAGGCGTCATCAAGGGTTCCGGGCGATCTGACAGGCCAGATTGACGCGATTTTTGCGCCAATGAATGACGATGTCACAGTGTGGCAGACCCTGAGCGCCAGATTCTCCGGCCGGCTATTCTGCGGCTTGTTTCTACAAGAGGGAAACGAAGGGCTGCGCATCGAACCGGCAACGCTCGCGGCGATTGCCAAGCGTGGGCTGTGTCTCGATCTCGACATTTACGGCCCCGACGGGAGCGAATTCGATCAACCGGCCGACAGATAATTTCGCGAAACCAGTTCGCGCTCCAAAGTAGCAGCATCGACGAACTGGTGCCCCGCAATTCCGACCGATTCGGCTCCCGCGATATTGTGCTCGACGTCGTCGATGAACAGCGCGCCCGCGGGGTCGATGCCGAATCGCTCGATCGCGAGGCGGTAAATCGCGGGGTCGGGCTTCATCAGTTTCTCGGTTCCCGAGACGATGATATCGCGGAAGCGGTCGAAGACCGGCTGGGTCGGGCGGAAGCCCTCCCAGAATTCATGGCCGAAATTGGTGATCGCGAACAAGGACACACCCGCGGCGTCGAGCCGCTCGACGAGTTCGAGGCTGCCCGGCATCGGCGCCGGGATCGTCTCGTTGAAGCGCGTAGCATAGGCGTCGATCAGCGGCGCATGATCGGGAAACTCGGCCTTCAGTTCGGGCACCATCTCGGCGAGCGGGCGCCCGGCGTCGTGCTGGAAATGCCACTCGGGCGTCACGACGTTGGTCACGAACCATTCGAGCCGGTCCCTGTCGTCGATCAGCTTGGCGAACAGATAGCGCAGGTCCCAGTCGAAGAGGACGCGGCCGACGTCGAAGATCACGCTTTGGCGAATCATAGAGGCTCCGGGCACGCGAAAGCGCCGCCGGAAGCATCCGACGGCGTCACGCTGACTCGCAAATGCGCGCGGGACATGGGTCCCTACAGGGTTTTAGCCCTGGCGCGCCTTGAAGCGGCGGTTGGTCTTGTTGATCACATAGGTGCGGCCACGGCGGCGGATAACGCGGTTATCCCGGTGGCGGTCCTTCAGCGACTTCAGGCTGTTGCGAATCTTCATCGTTCTTGTCCGTAAATTTTCAAGCGTTGTACGCGAAGCGGCGCACCTATGGGGAAGCCGCCGAAAAGTCAACCGCTGCGCCTTCAATCGACGACGAAAAAGATTCGCGCAGAGGCGCAGAGATCGCAGAGAAGTGGCGGAGCCGGGGCGGCAATGGGCCGGATTGCGGAGGAATGAAAAGACTGGCGGCTTTGCCGCCTTCATTCTTCTTCTCTGCGATCTCTGCGCGAATCAGCCCAAAGGCCTCAGCGCGATCATCAAAACCGGATCGAGGCCATGCGAGCTATGCGGGACCGCCCCCTCAACCCGCCAGCGCCTTTTGCCGCCGCCGCTGCACCGACGAGCCATAACCCATCGCTTCGCGATATTTGACCACAGTGCGCCGCGCGATGTCGTGGCCCTCGGCCGACAGCTTCTGCGCGATCGTCTCGTCGGAGAGGATCGCCTTCGCATCCTCGGCCTCGATCATGGCCTTGATCCGGCTCTTCACCGCCTCGGCCGACACCGCGCCGTCGCCCTCGGTCGCCGATATGCCCGACGAGAAGAAATATTTGAGCTCGAACAGGCCGCGCGCGCAGCTGAGATATTTGTTGCTCGTGACGCGGCTCACGGTCGATTCGTGCATCCCGATCGCCTCGGCGACCTGCCGCAGCGTCAGCGGGCGCATATGCGCGACGCCGTTCAGGAAAAAGCCTTCCTGCTGCTTCACGATCTCGCTCGCGACCTTGACGATCGTGCGCTGGCGCTGGTCGAGCGCGCGCACGAGCCAGTTCGCGCCCGCGAGCTGCTCGGAGAGCCACGCCCTGCTCTTCGCCGCGGCACCCTCGGCAAGTTCGGTATAATAGCGGCGATTGACGAGCAGGCGCGGCAGGGTGCCGCTGTTGATCTCGACCGCCCAGCCCTTCGCGGTCTGGCGGATATAGAGGTCGGGGACGACCGCCGGCGCGCCGTCGCCGCCGAATTTGAGGCCGGGCTTGGGGTCATAGCCGCGCAGCTCGCGGATCATGTCGGCGAGATCCTCGTCGTCGACCCCGCAGATGCGCTTCAGCTGAGGAAAGGCGCCTTTCGCGACGAGGTCGAGATGCGCGATCATCGTCGCCATCGCGGGGTCGTAGCGGTCGGCCTCGCGCGCCTGGATCGCGATACACTCGGCAAGATCGCGCGCGCCGACGCCCGACGGGTCGAAGGTCTGGATGCCCGCGAGCACCGCTTCGACCAGCGTAAGCGGCACGCCCAATTGCGCCGCGAGTTCGGCAAGGTCGGCGCGCAGATAGCCCGTTTCGTCGATCAGCGCGACAAGCTGCCCCGCGACGATCGCCTCGATACCGCCGAAACGCTCGCCGACCTGCGCGAGCAGATGATCGTGGAGCGTGCCCTCATGTTCGGCGAAGCTGTCGAAATCGATATCCTCGCCGCCGCCCGACAGCCCGACATTGTCGCTCGCGCTGTCGTGGTGGAAGCTTTCGGCGGCAAGGTCGACGTCGAGGTCGTTTTCGCTTCCGCCCTCGGCCGACAGCGCCCGATCGGCCTCGAGCGACGCGGCCTCGGCCACGGGCGCCTCGCCGACGGGTTCGTCGCCGCCGCTCTCGCTGTCGGCCGGCGCGGTGTCGAGCAGCGGATTGCCCTCGAGCGCCTCGGCCAGATAGGCTTCGAGTTCGAGGTTCGACAGCGCCAGCAGCTTGATCGCCTGCTGCAACTGCGGCGTCATCACCAGCGATTGCGACTGGCGGAGATCGAGGCGCGGACCCAACGCCATTATCAGGATGTGAATCCGGGATTGGCGCGGTCGAGGCGCCAAAATGGCAAAGATATCGGGTTCGGGTGGCTGCGGCGGGTAGTGGTTCTACCCGCAAGGCCGCGCGGGCCCGATATCGACGCCATTTTGACGTCCCCTCGGGATTTGACCGATTTTGTCCACGGCCGCGTCAGCGAGCCTTGGAATATCGACATATGCCTGCGTCTCGCTTCCTAGCCCTGAACAAAATCGCTTCAAACCTCGACCGCACCAATCCCGGATTCACATCCTCAGCTCATCGCATTACAAGGAGAAACCCTCGCCGAGATAGAGGCGGCGCACCTCGGGATCGGCGACGAGTTCGGCCGGCGAGCCGGCAAGCAGTACCTTGCCGTCGTAGATGATGCAGGCGCGGTCGACGAGGTCGAGCGTCTCGCGGACATTATGGTCGGTGATCAGCACGCCGATGCCGCGGGTTTTCAGATCGGCGACAAGGTCGCGGATGTCGCTGATCGAGAGCGGATCGATGCCCGCGAAAGGTTCGTCGAGCAGGATGATCGACGGATTGGCCGCCAGCGCGCGCGCGATTTCGGCGCGGCGGCGCTCGCCGCCCGACAGCGCCATTGCCGCGGCATCGCGCAGCCGCGTCAGGCCGAATTCGTCGAGCAATTCCTCGAGCCGGCGTTCGCGCGCAATCTTGTCGGGCTCGGCGAGTTCGAGCACCGCCTCGATATTCTGTGCGACCGTCATGCCCCGAAAAATCGAGGTTTCCTGCGGCAGATAACCGAGGCCGAGGATCGAGCGGCGGTACATCGGCAGCGCGGTGATGTCGGCGCCGTCAAGCATGATGCGCCCGGCGTCGGGCCTCACCAGTCCCATGATCGAATAGAAGCAGGTTGTCTTGCCCGCGCCATTCGGGCCCAGCAGGCCCACGACTTCGCCCTTGCCGACCGACAGCGACACGTCCGACAGCACGATGCGCTTGTCATAGCTTTTGGCGATCGAGATGACCGCGAGGCCGTTACCCGCGGCGGCATCCTCGCGGACATGCGCCCTGAGTTCGGCGACGCCATGATCGGCCTCGGTGAGCGTGCCCGCAGTGGATTCGTCGTCGGTCATAGGTCGGTCGGTTCCAGTTCCAGTCCCTACGAGCGCGTTACCCCAGCCGCGCTGCGAACGTCAATCTGGCAAGATTTTTGCATCGACCTGTTGCCCCCTCTCCGAAAAGAGGGGGCACAGCGATCAATGCGCCGCTTGCGGCCCGCGCACGATTCCCGAGAGCGCGAGCTGATCGTCGATCGCGGCGAGCAGGCGCGCCAGCGCCACCTCGTCCTTTGCCTCGGCGCGCGCGACGAGCACATCCTGCGTGTTCGACGCGCGGAGCAGCCACCAGCCATCGTCGGTGAGCACGCGCGCGCCGTCGGTGCGATCGACCTTCGCGCCCGAGGCACCGAGCCGGTCCAGAACCTCGTCCACAATGGCGAACTTGCGGCTCTCGTCGACCTGGAAGCGCATTTCGGGCGTGTTGACCATCGGCGCCATATTGCCGCGCAATTCGGTGACGCTCTGCCCGAGCTTGGTCGCCGCCTCGATCAGCCGTACCGCGGCATAGGGCGCGTCGTCATAGCCATAATAGCGGTCGGCGAAAAAGATGTGCCCGCTCATCTCGCCCGCGAGCGGGCTGCCGGTTTCCTTCATCTTCGCCTTGATCAGGCTGTGGCCCGTCTTCCACATCAAGGGCCGGCCGCCGAGTTCGGCGACGCGGTCGAACAGCGCCTGGCTCGCCTTGACGTCGGCGATTACGGTCGCGCCCGGCAGGTCCTTCAGCACCGCCGCGGCATAAATCTGCAGCAGCTGGTCGCCCCAGATTACGCGTCCCTCGCCGTCGATCGCGCCGATGCGGTCGCCGTCTCCGTCGAATGCGACGCCGAAATCGAGGCTCTTCTCCGCGACGAGCTTCCGCAGATCGGCGAGATTCTTCTCCTCGGTCGGATCGGGATGGTGGTTCGGAAAATGGCCGTCGATGTCGGTAAACAGCAGGTGGTGCTCGCCGGGAAGGCGCGCGGTCAGCTTCTCGACGACGGTACCCGCGGCGCCGTTGCCCGCGTCCCAGCCGACACGGAAGGCGCCGCCGGCGAAGCCTTCGACCAGCCGGTCGACATAGGCATCGACGATGTCGATGCTCTCCGCCGTGCCTTCACCTGTATCCCAGTCGCCCGCGGCAGCCATTTCGCCGATCCGCTGAATGTCGGCGCCGAAGAAAGGACGCCCCTGAAACACCATCTTGAAACCATTATAGTCGGGGGGGTTGTGGCTGCCGGTTATCTGTATGCCGCCGTCCACATCTTCGGTTGATGCGGCATAATAGAGCATCGGCGTCGGCCCGAGCCCGACGTTCAGCGCATCGGCGCCCGCCGCGTTGATCCCGGTGATCAGCGCCTCGGCGAGCATCGGCGACGAGAGGCGGCCGTCATAGCCGACCGCGATGCGCTTGCCGCCCGCGCGGCGGATCAGCGTCGCGAAGCTGCGGCCGATGGCATAGGCATCCTTGTCCGACAGCGTGTCGCCGACGACGCCGCGGATGTCATATTCGCGCAGCATCGTCGGATGGAAATTGTGCGTCATGGGAGATTCCTTGTCGGGAGAGACGGAACTCAGGCGGCGGCGAACAAATCCCCGTCCGGATGCAATCGCTCGCGCGCCGGCAGGTTGAGTCCACCCATCGCCTCGCGGAGTTCCTGCCGCGCGACGACGTGACCGATTCCCATGCCGCCGAGATGCGCCTTGTCGAGCAGGGTGAGGCCAGCCGGGAAAAGCTCGCGATAGATGACGCGCTCGCCGAGCCCCGGGATGACGCGGAAGCCGACGCGGCGCGACAGCTGGGTCAGCGCCTCGCCGACGCGGCGCATATTGTGCGCGTCGACATGCTGGAGGCGGTTCCTGAGGATGATCCAGTCGATCGTCCGCCCGTCGCTCTTCGCGCGCGCCTTGCGCGTGTCCCAGATGAGCTCGGAATAGAAGCTTGGCCGGGTCACCTGGAAGGTTTCGGGATCGACCTGTCCGATCAGGTCGAAGTCGATGAAGCTGTCGTTGATCGGGGTGACGAGCGTGTCGGCGCTCGTCGCGAGGTGGCGCGCAAAGACGTCGTCGCGGCCCGGCGTGTCGGCGATCAGATAGTCGGCGTCTTCGGAGAGCCGCGCGACCTGTTCGTCGAGGTCCTCGATCGTCGAACCCGCGAAGACTTCGAAGCGCGGGGTCGGCAGCGCGATTTCGCGTCGCTTCGCGGTCTGCTCGCGATTTTCGAGATAGCGGTGGAAGGTGCGCTGGCGCGGGTCGAGGTCGATGCCCGCAACCCGCCACCCCTGGCTGGCCAGCGCGACCGCGAAATGCACGGCGCAGGTCGATTTGCCGGTCCCGCCCTTTTCATTGGCAAAGATGAGGCGATGCGGTGCGGACTTCGTCATGAGCGTTGCGATTTTCCTGTTTGCACGGCATGGGCGGCCGTCGCGCGAAGTGATATAGTCGCGCCAATATCGGAGGGCGACCAGCCGTGCAAATCATCCGTGACATCGCGATGCTGCACCGTGCCGTTACGGCACTGAAACAGGGGGGGAAGAGCGTCGCGCTGGTCCCGACGATGGGTTCGCTGCACGAGGGGCACCTCTCGCTCGTCCGCATGGCGAAGCGCGTCGCCGACCACGCCATCGTGTCGATCTTCGTCAACCCGACGCAGTTCGGCCCCAACGAAGACTTCGACGCCTATCCGCGCGACGAGGCACGCGACGCCGCGATGCTGGTCGAGGAAGGCGCGAGCCTGCTCTGGGCACCCGACGTCGCGACGATGTACCCCGGCGGCCATAGCACGCATATCGAGGTCGCAGAGCTCGGCGCCGATTATTGCGGCGCGGCGCGCCCCGGCCATTTCGATGGCGTCGCGACCGTCGTCGCCAAACTGTTCAACCAGGTTCGCCCCGACGTCGCGATCTTCGGCGAAAAGGACTGGCAGCAGCTGGCGATCATCCGCCGCATGGCGCGCGACCTCGATTTCGCGATCGACATCCTGGGGGCGCCGATCGCGCGCGACAGCGACGGGCTCGCGCTCTCGTCGCGCAACGCCTATTTGTCGAAAGACCAGCGCACCGCGGCGACCGCCTTTCCCGCTGCCCTGAACGCTGCGGCGAAGGCGATCGCGGACGGCGCCGATGTCGCCGAGGCGCTCACCAAGGCCGAGGCGGCGATCGTGAGGGGCGGTTTCGACAGCGTCGATTATGTCGCGCTCGCCGATGCCGACAGCCTCGAACGTTTGGGCGCGTTTCGGAAGCCGGCACGCCTGCTGGCGGCGGCGCGGATCGGCAAGACGCGGCTTATCGACAATCTGGCTGTCGAATAAAACCGTCGCCCCCGCGCAGGCGGGGGCGACAGTTTATGCTGTAAAAAATCCGACTTTTCGGCCTCTTGTCCGCGCTATCCACAAAAAACAACATCGTCGTTAACGCTTTGTTGACCATAAATCGCAAATTTGGCCCCGAGGTCTCCATGTGGGGTGGAGGCAAAAGGGGGTTATCATGGCGAACAGTCTGAAGTCTGCCCAATATCTGATCGAGAGCCGTCTGCTCGACGCCGCCCGCGGCGACGCCAATGCCTATTTCGACCTTGGCATTGCGTTTTCGACCGGCACCGGCGGGGTCGATGTCGACCTGATCCAGGCGCATAAATGGTTCAACCTCGCGGCGCTCGGCGGCAATATCGAAGGCCAGCAGTGCCGCGCCGACGTGTCGAGCGAAATGTCGCGCGATGAAATCGCCGAAGCGCAGCGTCAGGCGCGCGCCTGGCTCGACGAGACCGCGCGCCGTCCTGCCGCCCGCCGCTTCGCGGCCTAATCCTTCCGCCTGAAGGGCGTGTGCCCTTCCAGCCATTCCATCTCACTTTCTTCAGCGCGGCGTTCCTGCTCGAGATAGTCAGCGACCGCACGGCGAAATCCCGGATCGGCGATAAAATGCGCCGACCATGTCGCGACGGGGCCATAGCCGCGCGCGAGCTTGTGCCCGCCCTGCGCGCCCGCCTCGACGCGCGCGAGCCCGCGTTCGATCGCGATGTCGATCGCACGATAATAGCATAGCTCGAAATGCAGACAGGGGATCTCGGCGAGGCACCCCCAGTAACGGCCGTAGAGCGTATCGGCGCCGAGGAAATGCAGCGCCCCGGCGACCGGGCGCTCCTCCGCGTCATAGGCGATGAGCAGGATGATCTTATCCGCCATGCGCTCACCCATCAGGTCGAACGCCTCGCGCGTCAGATAGGGATGCCCCCATTTGCGCGCGCCCGTATCCTGATAGAAAAGCCACATCGCATCCCAATGGTCGGGACGGATCGCAGCGCCGGTCAGCTCCTCGATCCGCAGGCCTTCGACCGCGCGCAGCCGTTCCTTGCGCAACTGCTTGCGCTTCTGCGAATTCAGCGTGGCGAGGAAATCGTCGAAGCTGGCATAGCCCGTGTTCGCAAAATGAAACTGGATATCGCGGCGCACGAGCCAGCCCGCTTCCTCGAACAGCGGCATCTGGTCGGGCGCGACAAAGGTCGCATGCACCGACGACAGGCCGTTCTGCCGCACCACTGCCTCGGCGGCGCGAAGCAGCAACAGCGCGTCGCCGCTGTCCTTCGCCAGCAGGCGTGGCCCCGGCACCGGCGTGAAGGGCGCAGCGATCTGCAGCTTCGGGTAATAATCGCCGCCCGCGCGGGCCCAAGCGTCGGCCCAGGCATGGTCGAACACATATTCGCCCTGGCTATGCGATTTGAGATACGCGGGCGCAGCGCCGACCAGCGCCCCGCCCGCATCCTCGACGAGCAGCGGCGCCGCCTGCCAGCCGGTGCCCGGTCCGACGCTGCCCGATTCTTCGAGCAGCGACAGGAAGTCGTGGCCGACGAACGGATTGCCGTCGTCGTGAAGCGCGTCCCACGCCGCCGCATCGATCGCGGCGACGCCCGTTCCGAGCGAAATCGTGCGTGCGGGCGGGTCGGCTTCGGCCACCTTGTGCCCTAGGCGGGCTTCACCGCGACGATCGCGTCGGCCTCGACCGCGGCGCCGAGCGGCAGCACCGCGACGCCGACCGCGGCGCGTGCGTGGCGGCCGGCTTCGCCGAACAGGGTTTCGAACAGCTCCGACGCGCCATTGGCGACCTTGGCCTGATCGGTGAAGGCGGGCGCGCTGTTGACGAACACGCCCAGCTTGACGACGCGCTCGACGCGCGACCAGTCGCCGCCGAGCGCTTGCCCGATCTGCGCGACGAGCATCAGCGCAACGCGCTGCGCGGCGTCCTGCCCGCCTGCGATGTCCATATCGTCGCCGAGGCGGCCGGTCACGACCTGTCCGTCGCGGAACGGCAGCTGGCCGCTGACATAGAGCATGCCGCCCTGCTCGACGACGGGCACATAGGCGGCGACCGGCGCAGCAGGCTTGGGAAGCTCGAGGCCGAGGTCGGCGATCTTGGCGGCGATATCCATGGGGCTGTTCCTTCTTAAACCGGCTCGGGGGCCGGTGCGGGGATGTTTTCGGCAAGGTGCGCCATTATCCAGTGCTGCGCCGCTTTCCAATCGTCGATTCGCGCATGGGCATGTTTGGCCGGCGCGATTTTGCCCGCGATCGCCGGCTCGCCGACAAGGTGGAGCCGCCAGACATCGGGCGCTTCCTGCGCGACCGACTGGTGATGGCCGGCAAGGTCGTCGATGAAGACCGCGACCGACGGCCGATATTCCTCGATCAGGCGGCGCACCGGCTCGCCCTTGCCGCCGCGGCTGCCGATCACCGGCGCGTGAAAATCATGCAGCGCCAGCTGGTCGATCCGCGCCTGCTGGTGCTCGGGGCCGACGTTGGTGAGGACGACGATATCGGCCTCGGCGCCGATCGCCGCCATTGCGGCGAGCGCGCCGGGGATCGGATATTGCCGCGTCATCTCCGTGCGGAAAAAGCCGTCGAGGAGCGGCCATACCTCGGCCGCCTCGAGCGGCGTGCCGCATTCCTTGCGCTTCAGCGCGCTGGCGAAACTTGCATCCTCGATGCGGAAGATCACGCCATGTTCGGCGTCGACCCATTCGGCGAAAGGCACGACCATGTGCATTAGCACCTCGTCGCAATCGGTGATGACGAGCGGGCGGTTCATGTGATCGGTCCTTCGAGTCTGTGGGCGGCGGCGGCGATGCCCGCAGGCGGCACCTGCAACGCATCCGCGCAGGCGACAAGATCATTTTCGTGGCCCGTGAGGAAAGAGAGGATCGCCGCGAGCGTTGCCTGCTCGCCGAGCGAGGCGCGCAATTCGTCGGGCGCGAGGCCGGTCAGCGCGAGCAACCGCCCGGCGCGCGGCTCGTCGCTCAAAATCCAGCCGAGCGCCCGAAGCGCCAACGCCGCATCATCTTCCCGCAAGCCCGATCCCTTCGTTCCGATGCAATTGTGTCACGCAGCCGATTCGCCTAAACGGACCGCGCAAGCAAGGTGGGGAACGGAACGAACATGGGCAAGACCATCCTGGTCGTCGAGGACAATGAGCTCAACCTTCGCCTCTTCTGCGACCTGCTGAACGCCCATGGCTATAGTGCGCATCCGGTGCGCGATGGACGCGACGCGCTGGCAAGGGCGCACGAGGTGTCGCCCGACCTGATCATCATGGACATCCAGCTCCCGCATGTGTCGGGCCTCGAGCTGATCGGCCAGATGAAGGCCGACCTGACGCTGCGCACGGTGCCGATCATGGCGGTTACCGCCTATGCAGGAAAGGGCGACGAGGAACAGATCAAGGCGGCGGGCGCCGAAGCCTATGTCTCGAAGCCGATTTCGGTGATCAAGTTCATCGAAAGCGTCGCGGCTTTCGCCTAGGAAGAACACCTAAGCCGACTTGGTCGCGCGTCCGCGAGCCTTGAAACGAAGAGGCGGCGTGCAGCTCTCGCTCCACGCCGCCCCGACAATGGTTCCAATGGAAACCATCGCCCCCCTCCCGTGCCGAATAGCCGTGGGTCGCAGATAGCTGACGGCCGGAACGAAGCTTGGAAAATCAGTCGTCTGTTTCAGGTCCCCGCCAAGCCCCATCCTTTGGCGTCACGCCGCGACATTCCTCGCCCCGCTTCGGAACGGACGCGCAACTATGGCGCAGCCGCTGCGTATAAAATTGTAGAAACCCGACACAAACCGGGCCCGGCCATTGTTTTTCATGCATTTTGCGCGTTAAAACGAGACAGCATGCCGCAACGCGACGCATCTTCCGTCCCGCCCGCCAGTCCGCATATCGCGACGCGTTTCTTCCCCCTGTCCGAACCGCTCCGGCCCTATCTCAGCACCATCTATCTGACCGAGGTTGCGGTCGCCGAGGACGCACGGGTCGAGGATTATCTGCACCCCGAGTGGGCGAACCTGCGCTTTGTCGACGGCGACACGCCGTTTGCGGCGATCGGCGGCGGGCCGGCCGTCGAGACGCCCCGCTTTGTTGCCACCGGGCCGACAAGCCGGGCGACCTGTTTCGCCGCGGGCAATATGCGGACCTGGGGAATCGGCGTGCTTCCGATGGGATGGGCCAAATTCATCCCGCTCGCCGCCGACGAACTCGCCGACCGGCTCTGCGACGGCGCCGCGCATCCGGCCTTTGCGCGCTTTGCCCCGCTCGCGGAACAGCTGCGGCAGATCGACGACGTCGAGGCGGCCGCGGCCCTGATCGACGCCCATTTCTGCGCGCTGCTGCCCGATGCGCCCCCCGACGATCCTGCAATCCTTGCCGCGCACGCCGCGCTGGTCGACGACAATCTGTCGAGCGTCGCGGACCTGTCGTCCAGGCTCGGCCTTTCCGAACGCTCGATCGAACGACTGAGCCACCGCGCCTTCGGCTTCTCGCCCAAGCTGCTGCTGCGCCGCCAGCGCTTCCTGCGCAGCCTTGCGCGTTTCATGCTCGACCCTTCGATGGCGTGGATCGATACGATGGACCACCATTATTGCGATCAGGCGCAGTTCACCCGCGACTTCCAGCGCTTCATGGGGATGAGCCCGCGCGACTATGCCGCGCGTCCCAAGCCCATATTGGGAGCCGCCGCCTTCGCCCGCGCTGCCGCCGCGGGCGCGGCGGTGCAGGGCCTGCACAAACCGACAGGATAGCCCGTTTTCCGCCAACGGGCTTGACCCGCGCCGCGGGTTCGGTGCAAGCGGCTGGCGACGGACGCGCGGGCAGCCGCCTATCCACGGAATTCAAAGAAACACGAGGCTGGCGGCGACTTCGCCGCCGGAACAGGACGAACGACGATGAGCGATATCGAAGCCATCCGGACCCAGTTGCTGGGCGAGATCGAAGCGGCAACCGACGCGGGCACGATCGAGGCGCTGCGCGTCGCCGCGCTCGGCAAGGCCGGCAGCATCACCGCGCTGCTGAAGACGCTCGGCGGCATGAGCCCCGAGGAGCGGCAAGTGCGGGGTCCCGCGATCCACGACCTTCGCGAGAGCGTCACCGCCGCACTCGCCGCGCGCAAGGCCGCGCTCGACGCCGCCGAACTCGACATCAGGCTCGCGGCCGAAGCGATCGACATGACGCTCCCCGCCGACGCGAGCCCGCGCGGCAGCGTGCATCCGGTGAGCCAGGTGATGGACGAACTCGCCGAAATCTTCGCCGACATGGGTTTCGCGGTCGCGACGGGCCCCGAGATCGAGGACGACTGGCGCAACTTCACTGCGCTCAACATCCCCGACACGCACCCCGCACGCGCGATGCATGACACCTTCTATTTCCCCGACGCCAATGCCGAGGGGCAGAAGATGCTGCTGCGCACGCACACCTCGCCGGTGCAGATCCGCACGATGATGAGCCAGGAACCGCCGATCCGCATCATCGCCCCCGGCCGCGTCTATCGGAGCGACAGCGACGCGACGCACACGCCGATGTTCCACCAGGTCGAAGGTCTCGTCATCGACCGCGGCATCCATATGGGGCACCTCAAATGGACGCTCGAGACCTTCCTCAAGGCCTATTTCGAGCGCGACGACATCGTGCTCCGCCTGCGTCCGAGCTACTTCCCCTTCACCGAACCCTCGGCCGAGGTCGATGTCGGTTACAGGCAGGAAAAGGGCCGCCGCATCGTCGGCGGCAACGGCGACGACGAAGGCCATGCGTGGATGGAACTGCTCGGCAGCGGCATGGTCAACCGCCGCGTGATCGCCAATTGCGGGCTCGATCCCGACGAGTGGCAGGGCTTTGCCTTCGGCGTTGGCGTCGACCGCCTCGCGATGCTCAAATATGGCATGGACGATCTGCGCGCCTTCTTCGACGGCGACCTGCGCTGGCTGTCGCATTACGGGTTCGGCGCGCTGTCGGTGCCGACGCTGAGCGGGGGGATTTCGGCATGAAGATCACCCTCGACTGGCTGCGCGAGCATCTGGACGGCGATTTCGGCGTCGCCGATGTCGTCGCGACATTGAACCGCATCGGCCATGAGGTCGAAGGCGTCGAGAATCCCGCCGAGAAGCTCGCCGGTTTCCGCGTCGCGAAGGTGCTGACCGCCGAAAAACATCCGCAGGCCGACAAGCTGCAGGTGCTGACCGTCGATAGCGGCGAGGGCGTGCTGCAGGTCGTATGCGGCGCCCCCAATGCGCGCGCGGGCCTCGTCGGTGTGCTCGGCCTGCCCGGCGCGGTCGTTCCGGCGAACGGCATGGAGCTGAAGGTCGCGGCGGTGCGCGGCGTCGAATCGAACGGCATGATGTGCTCGACGCGCGAGCTCGAACTCGGCGATGACCATGACGGGATCATCGAGCTTCCCGCCGATGCACCGGTGGGGACGCCCTTTGCCGACTACAGCCGCGCGAACGATCCGGTGATCGACATCTCGATCACCCCGAACCGGCAGGACTGCATGGGCGTGCGCGGGATCGCGCGCGACCTCGCCGCCGCCGGGCTCGGCACGCTGAAGCCGCTCGAGGTCCCGACGATCATCGGCGAGAGCGCCCCCGCGACCGAAATCCGGACCGACGATCCCGAAGCCTGCCCCGCCTTCTTCGGCCGCACGATCAGCGGCGTCACCAACGGCACCGCCCCCGAATGGATGCGCCGCCGGCTCGAAGCCGTGGGCCAGCGCTCGATCTCGGCGCTCGTCGACATCAGCAATTATGTGATGTTCGACCTCGGCCGCCCAAGCCATATCTATGATCGCGCCAAGCTGACCGGCGCGCTCGTCGCGCGGCGCGCAAAGGATGGCGAGACCGTCACCGCGCTCAACGGCAGGGATTATGTCCTGACCGACACGATGACGGTGATCGCCGACGAGCGCGAAGTCCACGACATCGCGGGAATCATGGGCGGCGAGCATTCGGGGTGCAGCGAAACGACGACCGATGTCCTCATCGAAATCGCGTATTTCACGCCCGAACGCATCGCGCTGACCGGACAGGCGCTCGGCCTGACGAGCGACGCGCGCAGCCGCTTCGAGCGCGGGGTCGACCCCGCCTTCCTCGACGATGCGACCGCAATCGTGACGCAGCATATCCTGACCATCTGCGGCGGCACGCCGTCGGCGGTCACCCGCGCGGGCACGCCGCCCGCCGAGGTGAAGACGGTCGATTACGACCCGTCGCTTTCGGCGACGCTCGGCGGCATCGAGATCGCGCCCGAACGCCAGAAGGACATCCTCGCCTCGCTCGGCTTCTCGGTAATCGAGCAGGGCGGCCGCTGGCAGGTATCGGTGCCGAGCTGGCGCCGCGATGTCGATGGCGCCCCCGATCTGGTCGAGGAAGTCACGCGTATCACCGGATTCGACGCGATCGCGTCGGCGCCGCTGCCGCGCGCAGATGGCGTGGCCAGGCCCACCGCGACGCCGGAGCAGATCACCGAACGCCGCCTGCGCCGCGCCGCGGCCGCCGCCGGTTTCGACGAAGCAGTCACCTGGTCGTTCATCAGCGAGATCGACGCCGCACCCTTCGGCGGCGGCGCGTGGAGCCTCGCCAACCCGATCAGCGAGGACCTCAAGGTCATGCGCCCGTCGCTGCTCCCCGGCCTGCTCGCCGCCGCGGCGCGCAACCAGAATCGCGGCGCGGGCAGCATCCGTCTGTTCGAGATCGGGCGGCGCTATCTCGTCGACGCCGAACATCCGACGCTCGCCATCCTGATGGCGGGCGACAAGCGCGCGCGCGGCTGGCAGGCGGGCAAGGCCGCGCCGTTCGACGCCTTCGATGCCAAGGCCGCGGCGCTCGCGCTGCTCGAAGCCGCCGGCGCGCCTGCCGATCG
>CBJKNR010000016.1:0-21460 GCA_966417555.1 uncultured Sphingopyxis sp. | reverse complement strand
CTGGAGAACACAACGACGCGGGCCTTGCCGGTGGAGGCGAGCGCCGGACGCCATGCCTCGAGCAGGCCGGTCACGCCGAAGTAGTTGACCTCGATGATGCGGCTCACCTGACCGGCGGTCGGGCCGATGCCAGCGGCGAGGACCGCACCGGCCTTTATTATTCGGTGTTCAGCCTTGCCGGAAAGACCGCGACCGCGGTCGCCGTCGGCATCGCGCTGCCGCTCGTCAGCTGGCTCGGCTTCGATCCGAAGGGCGCCAACAGCGCGCAGGCGCTGAACGGCCTGCTGCTCGTCTTCGGCCTTGGCCCCGCCATCGCCCACGCCCTGTCCGCCGCCCTCATCGCGCGCTTCCCGCTCGACGAGGCGGCGCACGCCGAAATTCGCCGACAGCTCGATCCGGGTCCGCCGGATTACGCCTTCGCCGAATGAACCCGCCGCCAACCGACAACCCCAAAGGAGACTGACATGACGGACCTTCACAACAGCTATGCCAATGCGCGCGACAGGAATATCGCGCTCGAAATTACCCCGGTGACCGGCACCATCGGCGCGATCGTCGAGGGCGTCGAACTGTCGGGCGACCTGCCCGCGCCGGTGGTGCAGGCGATCGAGGCCGCGCTGGTGCGGCACAAGGTGCTCTTCTTTCGCGACCAGCAGCATCTGACCGATCGCGAGCATGAGGATTTTGCCGCGCTGCTCGGCGATCCGGTGGCGCACCCGACGGTGCCGGTCGCCGAAGGATCGCGTTACCTGCTCGAGCTCGACAGCAAGGAGGGCTATGCCGCGTCGAGCTGGCACACCGATGTGACCTTTGTCGATGCCTATCCCAAGGCGTCGATCCTGCGCGCGATCACCATCCCCGAAGCGGGCGGCGACACGCAATGGGCCAATGGCGAAACCGCCTATGAAGGCCTGCCCGAGGTGCTGCGCCAGCTCGTGAACAACCTGTGGGCGACCCACACGAACCTCTATGATTACGCGTCGATCCTGCAGTCGGCGCCCGACAATGATACGGCGCGCGAACGAATCGCCGAGCATCGCAATGTTTTCGCCTCGACGGTTTACGAGACCGAGCATCCGGTCGTGCGCGTCCATCCGGTCAGCGGCCAGCGCAGCCTGCTGCTCGGCCATTTCGTCAAGCAGTTCGTCGGGCTGAACGCCACCGATAGCGCGCGGCTGTTCCAGACGCTGCAGGATCATATCACCAAGCCCGAGAATGTCGTGCGCTGGCGCTGGCGCGAGGGCGACGTCGCCATCTGGGACAATCAGGCGACCCAGCATCGCGCCACCGCGGACTTCGGGCTCCAGCGCCGGACGCTGCGCCGTGCGACGATCCACGGCGAGGTACCGGTCGCGATCGACGGCCGCCGGAGCCGCATCGTGCGGCAGGAGAAGGCGGTTCAGTACGAACCCGCCTGATCGAAATCGGCCGGCGCCTCGATTCCTCTCCCATCCTGTGACTGCGCCGGCCCAGACTGCGGCGCGCCCGGGTTCCATTCGCCCGCGGCGCGCCGCCCTTCCGATGGACAAGGATGCCCGAATGAAACCTCTTGCGTCACTGCTGCTTGCTCTTGTGGTCCTTGCGTCGCCGGCGCAGGCGAGGGAGCGTCAGCCGAATTTCCTCGTCATCGTCGCCGACGACCTCGGCTATTCGGACATCGGCGCGTTCGGGGGCGAGATACGCACGCCCAATCTCGACCGGCTGGCGCTTGCGGGCATCCGTCTCGCGGGTTTTCACACCGCGCCGACCTGTTCGCCGACGCGCTCGATGCTGCTCTCGGGCACCGACAATCATCTCGCGGGCCTTGGTACCATGGCCGAGATGATCCGGCCGAACCAGAAAGGCCAGCCGGGCTATGAGGGCTATCTTCGCAGCGATGTCGCGACGCTCGCCGAACGGCTGGCGGCCGGGGGCTATAGCACGCTCTTCGCGGGAAAATGGCATCTCGGGCTGACCCCGGAACAGGATCCGCACGCGCGCGGCTTCCAGCGCAGCTTTGCGTTGTTGCAGGGCGGGCACAATCATTTCGGCACCGATGCCGGTACGACCGCGACCTACACCGAACAGGGCAAGCCGGTCGCGAAGCTGCCCGCCGATTTCTATTCGAGCGACTATTTCGCGACCCGCCTGATCGGGTTTCTGGGCGAACGCCCCGTCAAGGCGAAGCCGCCATTCTTCGCCTATCTTGCCTTCACGGCGCCGCACTGGCCATTGCAGGCGCCTGCCGACGACATTACCCGCTACAAGGGGCGTTACGATGCGGGTTTCGACGTGCTGCGCCAGCAGCGGCTCGCGCGTCAACGCGATCTTGGTATCCTGTCCGCCGATGTCGTTCCCCACACGCCGCGCAACCGCGACGGCAGCTGGGATTCGCTGACCGCCGACCAGCAGCGTACTGCCGTGCGCAACATGGAAATCTACGCCGCGATGGTCGACCGGCTCGACCAGAATGTCGGCCGCGTGATCGAGGCGCTCCGCACCTCCGGCGAGCTCGACAATACGGTGATCCTTTTTCTCGCCGACAATGGCGCCGAGGCGCTGGATGTGGAAACGACGGGCGCCGAAATGCTGGGCCGCTATGCGAAGGGAGCTGACAACAGCTTCGGGAATCGCGGTGCGGCGTCCTCCTACGTCACCTATGGCGCCGGCTGGGCGCAGGCAGCGACCGCGCCGTCGTGGCTCACCAAGGGCTATCAGAGCGAAGGCGGCACGCGCGCGGTCGCCTTCATCAGCGGCGCCGGCATCGCCGCGCGTCCGGGGGCCGAGACGCAATATCTGTCGGTTGCCGACATCGCGCCGACGCTGCTCGACCTTGCGGGCGCCGACCGCCACGCCGCGCAAGTCGCGGGCCGGTCCGTGCGCCCGATCACCGGCCGGTCGTGGGCCGCTTGGCTGAAAAATCGCGACGCGCGCATTTATGGCCCGAACGACGGGATCGGCGCCGAGCTGTTCGGTTCGCGTGCCTATCGCCGCGGCGACTGGAAGCTCACCGACATCGGGGATGGCGTCTGGCGATTGTTCGACATCGCGCGCGATCTCGGCGAGACGCGCGACCTGTCGCTCGCCCATCCCGAACGCAGGGCCGAACTTGCGGCGGCGTGGGATCGCTATGCGCGGGATGTCGGCGTTATCCTGCCCGATGCGGTGCCCTATCGGCCATAAGCAACCGCTTGGCGCCTCTGTCTTGTCAATTATATTGGTTGAGTTACTTTCCAAAGTCCGATTCGACCGAAAGGATGATCCTTGACCACAGCCCAGCTGCACTCGCCGCGCCCGCGTTTCCGCACCGCGACGCGCGTCGCGATCGTCGGGGCGGGCTTTTCGGGGACACTGCTCGCGATCAACCTGCTCGAACAGCCCGATGTCGAGGTGCTGCTGATCGAGCGCGACCGGCACCGGATGGGCGCGGGCGTTGCATATAGCAGTACCGAAACCTCGCATCTGCTCAATGTCCGCGCGGGCAATATGAGCGCTTTCGCCGACCGGCCCGACCATTTCTGCGACTGGCTCGCCGCGCGTGGCCTCGGCTGCGAGGCGGCGTTCGTGACGCGCGCGACTTATGGCCGCTACCTGCGCGAGACGCTGCGCGCCGCAATGGAGAAATATGGCCGGCGGTTGAAGCTCGTCGACGACGAGGTGCTCGATATCGGGGAAAGGCGCGGGCAGGTCACGCTGGGGCTCGTCAACGGCGGGCTGATCGAGGCCGACCGCGCGGTGCTGGCGATCGGCAATTTGCCGCCGCACGATCCGCCCGCGATCGAGGGCGCGCATTTGCCGTCGCACCGCTATATCGGCGATCCGTGGGCGAGCGCGTTCGAGGACGGGCTCGACAAAAAAGCGCCGGTGCTTGTGGTCGGCACCGGGCTGACCGCGGTCGATGTGATCCTGCGCCTCGTCGCGCACGGTCATGAGGGGCCGATCATGGCCTTGTCGCGCCGTGGCCTTCGTCCGCACCGCCATGTCGACGGGTTGCCGCGACCGAAACCAGTGCTTGCCAGGCCTGCACCCGACCTCTCGGAGCTGGTGCGCTGGGCGCGCGCGGAAGCAAGGAACCGCGACTGGCGGCTTGTCGTCGATTCGATCCGGCCGATCACCCAGATGATGTGGGCCTCGGCCGATGCCGGCAAGCGCGCGCGCTTCCTGCGCCACCTGCGTCCCTTCTGGGACGTGCATCGTCACCGGCTCGCGCCCGAGGTCGCCGACCGGATCGACGCGCTGATGGCTTCGGGGCAGCTCCATTTCCGCGCGGGCAGGATCGCGCATGTCGCGGTCGAGCCCGATGCGCTCGCCATATCGTGGCTACCACGCGGCGAAATCGAGCCGGTGACGACGCGCGCGGCGCGGATGATCAATTGCACCGGGCCGCAGGGCGATCTGCTGCGCTCGTCGGACCCGCTTGTGCGCCGCCTGCTCGGCGCGCGGCGCATCCGCCCCGATGCGCTGCGTCTCGGGCTCGACATCGATCGCGACGGCCATGTCATAGACGCGGCGGGCAGATCGTCCGAACATATCCTTGCGATCGGCCCGATGACCCGCGGCGACCTGTGGGAAGTCGTCGCGGTCCCCGACATCCGCAATCAGGTCAGCGCGCTCGCGCGCCGCCTCGTGAATTCGCATTGGGTCGCGGGGGAGGGATTGTGAGATCGGCTTTGACACCCGCAAGCCAGCGGCAAATTTCTGCCGAAGTACATTAGCTCCGATAGTCGGCGTTGATGCTGATATATCCGTGGGTCAGGTCGCACGTCCAGACGGTCGCGCGGCCTTCGCCGAGCCCCAGGTCGGCGCCGACGCGGATGTTCTGACCTTTGAGGTGCGCCGCGACGGGCGCTTCGTCATAGCCGTCGACAGGCAGGCCGTCCTTCGCGACCCAATGATCGCCGAAGCGGATTGCGAGCCGGTCGCGGTCGGCGGGTTCGCCAGCCTTGCCCACCGCCATCACGACGCGGCCCCAGTTGGCATCCTCGCCCGCGATGGCGGTTTTCACGAGCGGCGAGTTGGCGACCGACAGCGCGACGCGCCTGGCGCTCTCGTCGCTGACCGCGCCCGTGACCCGCACCTCGATGAATTTCGACGCGCCCTCGCCGTCGCGCACGACCTGATGCGCGAGGTCGAGCGCGACGGCGTGGATCGCTGCATAGAGCGCGTCGGCACCGGGATCGTCGCGCGTCGTGAGCGGCGCATTGCCCGCCTGTCCGGTCGCGAAAAGCAGCACCGTGTCGCTGGTCGAAGTATCGCTGTCGACGGTGATGCTGTTGAAGCTGCCGCCGGTGGCCTCGCCCAGCATCTTCTGCAGCAGCGCGGGCGCGACCGCGGCGTCGGTGAAGATATAGCCGAGCATCGTCGCCATGTCGGGGGCGATCATGCCCGACCCCTTGACGATCCCGGCGACATGGACGGTCCGGCCATCGACAATCGCGCTGGCGCCCGATCCCTTGGCGAAAGTATCGGTGGTGCCGATCGTTTCGGCGGCGGCTTCCCACGAACAGGGTGCAGCGGTGAGCGCGGCCTCGACCCCGGCGCGCGCCTTGTCCCTGGGGAGCGGCACGCCGATGACGCCGGTCGAGCTGACGAAAACTTCGGTCGTGTCGCAGCCGAGATGACCCGCGACCTGTTCCATGATCTGCTCGACCGCCTCGCGCCCGCGATAGCCGGTGAAGGCGTTGCTGTTGCCCGCGTTGACGATCAGCGCGCGTCCCTTGCCGCCCTTCACCTGCTCGCGGCCAAGTTCGACTTCGGAGGAGCAGCAGACATTGCGCGTGAAGACGCCCGCGACCGTCGTGCCGGGCGCGAGCTCGACATAGGTGAGGTCGCAGCGGTCCCATTCCTTGTACCGCGCGCGCGCGACGCGGCGCGTGACCCCGGCGATGTCGGGGAGGACGGGAAAGGCGGCGGGAGCGAGCGGCGAGCGGGTGGTCATGGGCGTGCGCATAATCGCTATCGGCTCAAAGCAAAACCCCTCGCGCAAGCGGGAGGGGCACAGCTTCCGACAGCCTGGACAACATCCGTGTTCCCGCGAAGGCGGGGACCCATCACCTGCCGGTTCCAGATGGTGCCGACCGGAGATGGGCCCCTGCCTTCGCAGGGGCACAAGGCAATTAACGCTATGCTTACGCCGGAATGCCGCTGATCGACTTCACTTCCATGAAGTCCTTGAGCCCGAACACGCCGCCTTCGCGGCCGTTGCCCGACGCCTTGTAGCCGCCGAACGCTGCGCCCGGGCCGGGACCCCATGCGTTGACCGCGACCATGCCGGCGCGCAGCTTCGGTGCGATTTCGGCCGCCTTGGCGGGGTCGCCCGACACGACGGCCGAGAGGCCATATTCGGTGTCGTTGGCGATATCGACCGCTTGGTCGAGATCGTCGTAGGCCATGATCGTCGCGACCGGGCCGAATACCTCTTCCCTGGCGATGCGCATGTCGGGGGTGACGCCGGAGAAGACGGTCGGTTTGATGTAATAGCCGCGGTTGACGTTCGACGGCAGGCCGGTGCCGCCGGTCTCGAGGGTCGCGCCCTCGTCTATCGCCGACTGGATCAGGCCCTGGATCTTGTCGAACTGCGCCTTGTTGACGACGGGGCCGATATGGCCGCCCTCGGCCTGCGGGTCGCCGACCTGGGTGCCGTCGAACATCGCCTTGATCACGCCGACGGCCTCGGCCTCGCGCTCCTTCTGGACGAGGATGCGCGTCGGCGCGATGCAGCTTTGCCCCGTGTTGACGAGCACGCCCTGCACCGTCGGCGGCAGCACCGTGGCGAAATCGGCGTCGGGCAGGACGATGTTCGGCGACTTGCCGCCGAGTTCCTGGTGGACGCGCTTGACGGTGTCGGCCGCCGCCTTGGCGACGAGGATGCCGGCGCGGGTCGAGCCGGTGAAGCTCACCATCTCGATGCCGGGATGCGCGCTGATCGCGTTGCCGACGGTCGGGCCGTCGCCCTGCACGAGGTTGAACACGCCCGGCGGTACGCCTGCGGCGTCGAGGATTTCTGCAAAGATCACCGCGTTGCCAGGACATTCTTCCGACGGCTTGAGGATCATGGTGTTGCCCGCGGCAAGCGCCGGCGCGACCTTGAGCGCGATCTGGTTGAGCGGCCAGTTCCACGGCGTGATCATGCCGACGACGCCGATCGGCTCATAGGCGATCATGCCCGCGGCATATTTTTCGGTGAAGCTGAAATCCTTGAGTGCGGCGATCGTACCGAGAAAGCCACCGATGCCGGCACCGACCTGTGCCGTGCCCGCGAAGCTGACGGGGGCGCCCATTTCGCTCGCCATCGACTTGGCGAGGTCGCCCCCGCGCTTCTTATACTCCTCGACGATGCGGTTCAGCAGGTCGAGGCGCTCCTCGCGCGTCGTCTGCGAGAAGCTCTTGAACGCTTCCTTTGCGGCGGCGACCGCGTCGTCGACGTCGGCGGCGGTGCCGAGCACCACGGTCGAGGCCGCTTCCTCGGTCGCGGGGTTGATCACGTCGTGGAGCTTGCCGCCCTTGCTGTCGACCCAGCGGCCGCCGATATAATGTTGCTTGAGGTGCGTTTCGGTGCTCATGTCCTGTCTCCCATCGGCGGTCAATTCCGGCTCGGATTGCTACCTAATCACTGTGGCAAATGAATCAAGCGAGGCCAACTGCCAAAGACGGCAGTTTAGCGCTTTTCAGCAGACAGCCGTGACATCAGGATGGCAGCGCGGGCCGCTTGCCGGCTGATGCTGGGGATGTCGACCGCCTCGCCGGGAGCGTGGTCGCCGGTCGAATAGGGCCCGAGTCCCGCGAGTCCGTCGACGTCGGCGGCGGCGAAGCTGATGTCGCCCGCGCCGCGCTTCAGCGGATCGAGCGGCGCCATTTCGGCGAGCCCGAGGTCGCGGTTCACGCCGTTGAGTTTCGCGAGCAGCGCGCGGTTGCCGTCGGTCGGCGCCATCGAGGGATAGCCGCCCGGATCGAAGGCGATCTTCGCATCGGTACCCGGCGCATGTTCGGCAACGATCGCCGCCATCTTCGCCTTCACACGCTCGATCTGTTCGGGCGACAGCGCGCGGAGATCGCCGCGGGCGACCGCGACCGGCGCGATGATATTGGTCTTGCCGCTGACGGTCGCGCGGATGCCGCCCGCGTCGAGTTCGGCCTGTTGTCCGCCCGCGATCAGCCCGACGTTGAAGGTGAGGTTGGGCTCGGGCAATTCGGTGCGGAAGCGATGGATGATACGCGTCAGCTCATAGATCGCGCCGTCGCCGGCCGCGGCGCTGAAGATGCCCGAGCTGTGCGCGCTCTTGCCCGTCGCGGTGACGGTCCAGCTGTCCGACGAGCGGCGCGCGACCGAGCCCATGTCGGCGCCATTGTCGCGCACCAGGCCCTCGAAATCGAGCGCGACGTCGCTGCGCTTGCCCGCGGCGATGAGGTCGGCGCGCGCTTTCTCGATCGGACTGCCCGAATCCTCCTCGTCGCCTGTCATGTGGATCTCGATATTCGCGTTCTTCAGCGTCCCTGCCGCCTGCATCGCGCGCAGCGCCGCGACGATCACCACCATGCCGCCCTTGTCATCGCCCGCGCCGGGGCCTTCGCCCATATCGCCCTTGCGGACGAATTTCTGGAAGGGCGAGTCGGGTTCGAACACCGTGTCGAGATGTGCGATCAGGAGCAGACGCTTGCCGTCAGGCTTGCCGGTGTGCGTGGCGATCAGATGGCCGGCGCGGCCGGTGTCGCGCATCGGCTTCCACTCGACCTTGAAGCCCAGCGGCTCGAGCTCGGCGCGCATCATCGCCCCGACCTTTTCGACCCCTTCGAGGTTGAGCGAGCCGCTGTTCTGGTTGACCAGCTTTTCGAGCAGCGCGAGGCTGCGATCGCGTTCGGCCCCAACCGTCTTCACCATCCCGCTTTCGGCTTTCGTCAGCTTCGCCTGCGCCGCGGGCGCGAGCGCGAGTTGAAGGGCGACGAGAGCGGCAAATGGCGATGATTTCATGGGGAGACTCCTCTGGCGCCTCCCTTCTGCCGCCTTCGATGCCGCTCGGCAACCTCGTCAGCCCGGATAGGGCGCTTCCCTGAGAAGCCGTGCGAGATGCGCGGCGTTGGCGGCGACCATCGCTGCGGTCTCGCTCACCTTCTCCGGCGTCTCCTTCAGATCCCTGAAGTCGATCGATCCCATCGCCTCGCCGACCCAGTAACAGGCGCCGACTGCAGGAATCGTCCATCCGACGTCGTTCAGGGCCTGGAATATCTGCGAGGAAACATGGTGCGCGCCATCCTCGTTGCCGACGATCGCGGCGACCGCAACTTTCGAATAGCTCGGCATCCGGCCCCGATCGTCGGTTTCGGACAGGAAGGCGTCCATGCGTTCCATGACCAGCTTGGCGACGCTCGACGGCTGTCCCATCCAGATCGGTGTGCCGAAGATCAGGATATCGGCGGCCAATATCGCTTCGCGGATTTTCGGCCAGTCGTCGTCCGATCCCTCGTTCGATGTCACACCCCATCTGACCTTGTGCGCAGCGATCCGGATCGGATCGGCGACCGTGACACCATGCGCTTCGAAATGTCCGGAGAGCACCGCGATCATCGCGTCGGTCGAACTGGCGCGGCCCCGGGCGCTGAGCGAGCAGTTGATGGCGGCGGCGGTGAGCGGAGCGGGCATGACGATCCTTTGCAGGCCAGTCCCCTCACGAAAGAAAGCCGCGGCGCCGCGCTCAGGTTCCTTGCGTCACCATGAAAATATCGCCGCCGAGGCTGATGAGGAACAGATTGCCCGTGCTGTCCTCGCCAAAGGAGGCGATCGAATTCAACGCCCCGGCATCGGGGGCGAAATCCTCATTCCGCCGTGCGAAGCGCGAAGACGCGAGCGTCTGCCCGGGCACGAGGCTGGAGAAGGGGACGGTCCAGATATTGCCCGAGACAAAGTCGGCGAAGACATATTGGCCCTGGAGCGAGGTTACCGGGCCGCGATAGACATAGCCGCCGGTGATCGAATTGCCCTGGCGCGGGCCGCTGCCATGGCCATATTCGGCAACGGGGTCGGTGAGCCCGCCGGGCGCGGTGCCGGTAAAGGGCTGCGTCCCTTCCCTGAAGCGCCAGCCGAAATTGAGCCCCGGCTGGGTGGTCGTGACAAGGTCGATTTCTTCGAGCGCGCCCTGGCCGACGTCGCCGATAATCAGCGTGGGGCCCGAGAAGGACGTGCGGAACGGATTGCGCAGGCCGAGCGCATAGACATAGGGGTCGCCGCCGCCGGCGAGATAGGGGTTGCCGGGCGCCGGCGTAAAGAAGGTCGGCGAGGCCCCCGCATAGGGATCCTCCACAACCCTGATCCGCAATATCTTGCCGAGCCGCGAATTCGGATTTTGGGCGTTGTTGCCGGGGTCGCCGGCACCGCCGCCGTCGCCCACCCCGGCATAGAGAAGGCCGTCCGGGCCAAAGGCCATCGAACCGCCATTGTGGTTGCTCGCGCCCGGATGCGGGATCGAGAGCGTCGCCAGCAATCGCGGCGCAAAGCCGGGCGCGCCAAATCCATATTCGCGAATCTCGATATCGCCGGCGGTATTGGTGCAATAGATCATGAAACGGTCGGCGTTGGCCGGGTTGGGCAGCAACGCCATGCCGAGCAGTCCGCGCTCGCCGTCGGTCGACAGGTTGCCGATCGTGAAGAGCAGCGTCTTTACGCCGGTCGAGGGCGTCAGGCGATAGACCCGGCCGGCCTTTTCGAGCACATAGACGTCGCTGCTGCCCGGAATGCCGAGCACGAAGGTCGGCTGATCGAAGCCGGCGCCGACGCGCTTGACTGCTATGCCTTCCTTCGAGTTGACCACCGAGACGTTGACCGTCTGGCTGACGCTGTTGGTGCCGTCGCTGACGCTGAGCCGGACGTTATAGACATTGTCGCCATCGGCATCGCCCGGCAGGTCATGGTCGGGAGCGGAATTGAAGCGCAGGGCGCCGGCAGCCGTTATCGAAAAGCGCGCGGCGTCGGCGCCGCCGTCGATGGCAAAGGTCAGCGCGTTGCCGTCCGGATCGCTCGCCGTCGCCTGATAGGCGGCCGTCGTGTTTTCGGTAACGCTGGCGGTCTGCGGCGATGTGAAGGCCGGCGGCCCGCTGTTGACGGGCGGCGGGTTGCCGCCTCCGTCTCCGCCCCCGCCGCAGGAAGCAAGCAGAACCGATGAAAGCAGAAGGGCGGCGCGAATCTGCATGGTCGAAAACCTTTATCGATCAAGGCTATCGACTGCCACCTGCGGCCGGCTTGGGCAAGCGTTTCGTCCGTCGTTGGATCGTGCCCGCCTCAGCCGGGCTCCCTGACCTCTTCGAAATCGTCGAGCCTGCGCAGCGCGTCGCGCGCGATGCCTTGCAGCGCGACGCGGTTGACGGCCAGACCCTTGGCGCCGTGACCCGTCAGGTCGTCGATCGTGAAGGCGACGCGCGTCCGGTCGGGCGCGAGCTCGTCGAACGTGAATTTGAGCCCCGTGCTGAGCGCGCCGTCGTCGACGCTGTAGATCAGATGCGCCTCGCGCGGGATTTCCATCGCGACCGCAATCCTCACCTTATAGGCGTCGGGCCGCTCGTCGGGGACCATTTGCTCGAATCCCGGTTCGCCCTTTTGCGCGACAAGCTCGTAAAGCCGCGTCGATCCGCCGTTGGTGACGAGCGGTAGCCCGGTGAAGGCGCTGCCGTCCCCGAACATCTTCGCGAATACCTCCTCGCGCGGCGCCGCGACCGTCTTCGTCTGGTTCGCCAGCTCGGCAATATTGCCGCAGCCGGTCGCAAACAGCATCGCGGCAACTGCCATCATGATGCGCAACATCAAATGCCCCCCGAAACGTCCGGCGCTGTTATAGCGGCTGCGGCTTACCAAAGGGTAATCGCGCCGGATTTTCCGTCGTGTAAAGAGTGTTTGACAGGCTGCGTTAGATATGTAAAGAACTCTTTACAGGGAGCGGGTATTGGAAAATCGGGTTCGACACTATCGCGAAGGGGCGGGATGGAGCCAGGGCGAACTCGCCCGGCGGCTCGGTGTCTCGCGTCAGACGATCAACGCGGTCGAAACCGACAAATATGACCCCAGCCTGCCGCTCGCGCTCCGCATGGCCCGGTTGTTCGGGCTCGAGGTGCGCGAGCTGTTTATCGATCATTGGATGCCGGAGATTGAAGGATGAAAAAGGCCATGACCCGGGAAAAGGCGTCGCTGTTCAAGGCGTCGGCGTTGAAGATGCTGATCGGCGCAGCGATCGGTGGCGGCGTTTCGGCGGCGGCGATCGCGCTGGCGGGCACCGGGCTGCTCGACGCGATGGGCCCGTCGCGCGTCGCGCTCGCGGGGGTCGCGCTGGTCTATCTGCTGATGGGCGGCATCGTCGCCTTTGGCCTCGTGGCGCCGCGGGCGGGCGCGAAGCTTCTCAACGTCGGTGACGCCGACGAACTGCGCGACGAGCGCGCGGGAATGGCGCGATCGGTTGCCACCATGGGCGTCACCGGCATCCTGCTGCTCCTGCTCGCGCTGGCGCGCGCGCCGGATTTTGGGGAGGGTCCGGTTTCCGGCGGGTTTGCGATGGGGGCGCTGCTCCTGTCGACGGCGGCGGGCGTCTATGCGAGCTGGCGCTGGCGGAATGCGTTCGACGAGCTGAACTGGCAGCTCGGCCTCGAAGGTTGCCTGTGGGCCTTTTGCCTCAGCTGGGTGCTTCTGTCGCTCTGGGCGGCTGCCGACTTCCTCGGTTTCGGGATGACGTTGACGCCGATCGATGTTGTGACGACTCTGGCCGCGATGCTGCTGCTCGGATCCTTCGTGGCGATCGGCAAGCGGGGCATGATGACGCGCTGACACGCAAAAGGGGATGCAAAAAGGGCGCCCGGTTCCCCCGAACCGGGCGCCCCCCTTGGCGTCGCTGATCGCGGGCGATCAGGCGCTGTAGTACATGTCGAACTCGACCGGGCTCGGCGTCTGTTCGAAATTATAGACCTCGGCCCACTTCAGCTCGACATAGGCTTCGATCTGGTCCTTCGAGAAGACGTCGCCCTTCAGCAGGAAGTCGTGGTCGGCCAGCAGGCTGTCGAGTGCTTCGCGCAGCGAACCGCAGACGGTCGGGACTTCGGCGAGTTCCTCGGGCGGCAGGTCGTAGAGATTCTTGTCCATCGCGTCGCCGGGGTGGATCTTGTTCTGGATGCCGTCGAGCCCCGCCATCAGCAGCGCCGAATAGCAGAGATAGGGATTCGCCATCGCGTCGGGGAAACGGAACTCGACGCGCTTCGCCTTGGCGCCCGCGCCATAGGGGATGCGGCACGAGGCCGAACGGTTGCGCGACGAGTAAGCAAGCAGCACCGGCGCTTCGAAGCCCGGGACAAGGCGCTTGTAGCTGTTCGTCGTCGGGTTGGTGAAGGCGTTGAGCGCCTTGGCGTGCTTGATCACGCCGCCGATGAAATAGAGGCACATGTCCGAAAGCCCGGCATAGCCGTTGCCGGCAAAGAGCGGCTTGCCCTTTTCCCAGATCGAGATGTGGGTGTGCATGCCGCTGCCGTTATCGTCCTTGATCGGCTTCGGCATGAAGGTCGCGGTCTTGCCATAGGCGTGCGCGACCTGGTGCACGACATATTTGTAGATCTGCATGCGGTCGGCGGTCTGCGTCAGCGTGCCGAAGGTCAGGCCAAGCTCGTGCTGCGCCGCGGCGACCTCATGGTGATGCTTGTCGCAGGGCAGGCCCATTTCGAGCATGGTCGAGACCATCTCGGCGCGGATGTCGACGGCACTGTCGACCGGCGCGACGGGGAAATAGCCGCCCTTGGCGCGCGGACGGTGGCCGAGGTTGCCGCCCTCGTAGCTGCGGCCGGTGTTGGTCGGCAGCTCGATGTCGTCGATCTCGAAGCCCGACTTGTTGTAGCCGGTTTCGAAACGGACGTCGTCGAACATGAAGAATTCGGCTTCGGGGCCGACATAGACGGTATCGCCGATGCCGGTCGAGGCGACATAGGCCTCGGCGCGCTTTGCCGTCGTGCGCGGGTCGCGGGCATAGCCCTCGCCGGTCGAGGGCTCGACGATGTCGCAGAACATCACGAGCATCGGCGTCGCCGAGAAGGGGTCGTCATAGACGGCGTCGAGGTCGGGCTTCAGGATCATGTCGCTCTCGTTGATCGCCTTCCAGCCCTCGATCGACGAGCCGTCGAACATCAGGCCGTCTTCGAGCGCATCCTCGTCGATCACGCCGGCGCACATGGTGAGGTGCTGCCATTTACCCTTGGGGTCGGTGAAGCGCAGGTCGACCCATTCGATGTCGTTGTCCTTGATCCGCGCGATGATATCCTTGGGCTTCGTAGCCATCGTCCATGCTTCCTTCTTGCGAAATGGTCCGGCGTGCCGGGGTTGTCGGGTTTTCGAAAAATGCGGAGAGATTAAAGCGCGTCCTCGTTGCGTTCGCCGGTGCGGATGCGGAGCGCGGTCTCGACGGGGATGACGAAGATCTTGCCGTCGCCGATGCGTCCGGTCTGCGCGGCGGCGGCGATCGCCTCCACCACGCGTTCGGCCATCGAGTCCTCGACGATGACCTCGAGTTTCACCTTGGGCAGAAAGTCGACGACATATTCGGCGCCGCGGTAGAGTTCGGTGTGGCCCTTTTGACGACCGAAGCCCTTGGCTTCGGTGACGGTGATGCCGCTGACACCCACTTCGTGCAGCGCTTCCTTTACCTCGTCGAGCTTGAACGGCTTGATGATCGCCTCAATCTTCTTCACGCTTCTCGTCCCCCTTTGGGCTGGCCGCCGCCTTTCGCGCGTCAAGCCGGATCAGGCCTGCCTGTCCGGTCTGCCGTCGAGTCGGTGCGGTGTCCCGCCATCTTGCACCAATCAAAAGCCGTGCCAATTGGCGAATCGCGGGGTTTTGGTAAGAAATTTGAAACGAAGTTGCGACGGTGCCCATGGGGTGGGCATTTGGGGAATCGGGTTGCCTAAAAAAGTGGCAACTTCATCGCTCGTCATTGCGAGGAGCGAAGCGGCGAAGCAATCCAGCGCGGTGCAAAGCTGCTCTGGATTGCTTCGCTTCGCTCGCAATGACGGTGTAAATTACCTGCCAACGGGCGCCGCGGCGTCGGGCAGGTTCGCCTTCGTCCAGTTCGACCGGTCGATGACATAGGCGCGCAGCGCCTCGGCATCTTGCGGGGTGAGCACCCTCGCGAAGCTCACCATGCCGCGGTCCCTGAGCGCGCCGCCCAGAATCACCGACTTCCATGCGTCGGCGTTGGCGAGCGTGCCCGAGACGCGGAGGTCGGGGGTGAAGCCGTTGCCGATCGCGCTGTCGCCGTGACAGACGATGCAGTAGCGCCCGAAATGGGCCTTGCCCGCGGCGACCTGCGCCGGGGTTCCGAACTGCGGCGGCGGGTTCCACGCGAGCGCGGCTGCGGCGGGCGGGGCGGGGAGCTTCACCGTGCCGCCAATCTTCATCACGACGAGGCGCGGGATATTGGGCACCTTGCGCGTGACGCCGCCCGCGACCCCGGCGACAAGCGGAAAAGCGCCGCCCTTGCTCGTCTGGAAGGCGACATATTGCACCCCGCCGACGCGGAAGGTCGAGGGCGCGCTGACGATCCCCGACTGCATGTCGAGGTCGAGAAGCTGCTTGCCGGTGTCGGCGGCATAGGCGCGGAAGCGGCCGGTGCTCGTGCCCTGGAAGACGAGGTTGCCCGCGGTCGTCATCGTGCCGCCGTTCCACGCGGCGGGATGGTCGACGGCCCACGCCACCTTGCCGGTGCGCGGGTCGAAGGCGACGAGGCGGCCGGTCGTGGCGGCGACCGCGGCGCGATAGGCGGCCTTGTCGTCGGGCATCATCGTCGCGGTCAGCGACGAGCCGATGTTGAAGCCGACCACCTTGCGCTTGTCGAGCTCGGTCATGTCCTGAAGATAGCCCTGCGGGATCTGCTGCGCGGGGATATAGACGAGGCCGGTCGCGGGGTTGAAGCTCATCGGGTGCCAGTTGTGCGCGCCGAGCGCGCCGGGGATCGCGATAAAGGGCTTGCCGGTCTTGTAGAAGCGCGCCTCGGGATTTTCGATCGGGCGGCCGGTGGCGAGGTCGTAACCCGTCGCCCAGTTGATTCCGTCGACAAACGGCTTGGCGTCGATCAGCTTGCCGCTGGTGCGGTCGATCGTGAAGAAAAAGCCGTTCTTCGGCGCGTGGTAGAGCACTTTGACGGATTTGCCGTTCACCGCCTGCTCGGCGAGGATGATCGGCTGGGTCGCGGTATAGTCCCACGTCTCGGCCGGGGTTTCCTGATAGTGCCACTTATACTTGCCGGTCGACGCATCCAGAGCCACGACGGACGAGAGGAACCAGTTGTCGCCTTCGCCGTTCGAACGCGTACCGTGGTTCCACGGGTTGCCGTTGCCGACGCCGAGATAGATCTGGTCGAGATCCTTGTCGTAGACGATTGCGTCCCAGACGGTGCCGCCGCCGCCCGAGGTCTGCCACTCGCCCGTGTCGGACCATGTGGCGTTCGCCTTGCTCGCGAAGATGTCGTCGGAGGCGGCGCCGTCCTTTTCCTTCTTCGGATTGGGCGCGGTGTAGAAGCGCCAGCGCTCCTTGCCGGTGTCGGCATCATAGGCGGTGACATAGCCACGCACCCCGAATTCGGCGCCGCCATTGCCGATCAGCACCATATCCTTCACGACGCGCGGCGCACCTGTAATCGTATAGGGTTTCGACGCGTCGAAGGTCTGCGTCGACCACAGCTCCCTGCCGGTCTTCCGGTCGAGTGCGATCAGCCGGCCGTCGAGTGCGCCCACAAAGAGCTTGTCGCCCCACACGGCAACGCCGCGGTTGACGACGTCGCAGCAGGCCGAAACCGCGCGCTCGCCCGGAACCTTGGGGTCGAACTTCCACAAGGACTTGCCGGTCGCGGCGTCCCATGCGCTGACCTTCGACCATGCGTGGGTCACATACATCACGCCGTCGACGACCACCGGGGTCGCTTCCTGCCCGCGCGCGTCGTCGAGGTCGGCGGTCCACGCGATGCCGAGCTCGCCGACATTCCTGTCGTTGATGTCGGTGAGCGGGCTGAAGCGCTGCTCGTCATAGCTGAAGCCGATCGCGCCCCAGTTGTCGCCGTTGCCGCCGGTCCTGAGCAGGGTCTCGCTGGCTTTCTCGGCCCCGTCGAGCGACACGCTCCCCGAGATGCTCTCATTCTTCGACGCGTTGCATGAAGCCAATATAAGAGCCGCGCCGCCCAGCAGCGCGGCCGTCCAGATCCGTTTCGCCATCTCGCTCTCCCTGTACGCCTATCGTTGACGTTAACGTCAAGACTGCGCCGGAAGGAGCATGGGTGCAAGCGGGAAAAGGGGGGCGGGGGAGGGGGCGTGCCAACACTCGTCACCCCGGACTTGGTTGGCGATTATCCCCTGGACATCCGTAGACGCCCCTCACTCCGTCATTGCGAGCGAAGCGAAGCAATCCAGAGCGGTTGAAGCCTACTCTGGATTGCTTCGCTTCGCTCGCAATGACGAGATTACGGATGCGAACGGGACAACCGCCGACCTGATCCCGGGTCCACGAAGACCAGCGCTGCGTTGAAGTCATGGATCCCGGATCAAGTCCGGGATGACGAAATTTGAGTCGTACGAATCAGGCCCAGGGCGGCGCGTTCAGGCCCTCGGGGCTGGCGGTGAAAATCTCGCAGCCGGTTTCGGTGATGCCGATGCTGTGTTCGAACTGCGCCGAGAGCGAGCGGTCGCGGGTGACCGCGGTCCAGCCGTCATTCAGCATCTTCACCGCATATTTGCCGGTGTTGATCATCGGTTCGATCGTGAAGAACATGCCGGGCTTGAGCTCGGGGCCGGTACCGGGCCGGCCGGCGTGAACCACTTCGGGCGCGTCGTGGAACATCTGGCCGAGGCCATGCCCGCAGAAGTCGCGCACGACCGAATAGCGGTGGCGCTCGGCATGCTGCTGGATCGCATGCGCGACGTCGCCCATGCGGTTGCCGGGCTTCGCCTGCTCGATGCCGAGCATCAGGCATTCATAGGTGATTTCGACGAGGCGCTTCGCCTTGATCGGGACGTCGCCGACCAGATACATGCGGCTTGTGTCGCCGTGCCAGCCATCGACGATGCTGGTGACGTCGATGTTGACGATGTCGCCCTCGCGCAGCGGTTTATCGTCGGGAATTCCGTGGCAGACGACATGGTTGATGCTGGTGCAGCAGCTGTGCGTGAAGCCGCGATAGCCAAGCGTCGCGGGAATGCCGCCGCCGTCGAGCATCATCGTGCGAACCAGGTCGTCGATCGCGGTGGTGGTCACGCCGGGCTGGACGAAGGGGACGAGCGCGTCGAGGATTTCGGCCGACAGCCGTCCCGCCTTGCGCATCCCGGCAAAGCCCGCTTCGTCGTGGAGCTTGATCGTGCCGTCGCGGACGCGGGCAGGGGCCGATGCGTCGTCGGCGGTTACGGAGACATAGTCGTACATAGGAAGGGATATAGGCGATGCGGCGCCCAAATGCGAGGGGGCGCCGCCGCGCGGCTCAGGACACGCGGCGGAATAGGCCGAACAGTCCGATGCGTGGCCTTTCGGGGGGCGTAATCGCGTCGGGATCGCCGCCACTCTTCTCGGCGCGCTGGCGCCGCCATGCGTAGAGCAGCAGTTCGAATTCGTGATCCGACAGATCGTGCGATGGGCGCCCGTCGCCGAGCCCGGTCATGCTGGTGAACATCGCATCGCGCGACGCGCTGTATTCGGCGAAGGCCTGATGCTTGTCGGCGCGAAGCTGGCGGCGGACAATCGCATTGCGGCGATCGCGCCACTCGGCGATCATCCGGTCGGTTTCGGCGTCGAAGTGCGCCTTGTTTGCTGCGTCGCGCGCGGCAAGGATCGACGCGACCTTGCCGTTGTCCTCGCGAACCTTCTCACACCAATAGGCCGCCTCGTACCAGGGCGACACGTCGTGGGCGCCGCCGAGCAGCACCATCGCGCGCGGCAGGCCGTGGTGCGCGGCATCGCGCACGAGCGCCTGATGGAAGCGAAGCGTGACGAAATAGCGGCCGAGCCGGTCGGCGACCTGCTCGACGCTTGCGGGTTCGCCGCGCCGGATCATGCCGGGCCGGTTGTCCTCGATCGCGCGCCAGATGCGGCCGAGGCCGACCGCGGTCAGGCTGGAGCCGATGTCGCGGAAACAGCCTTGCCATTCGGTGCTGCTGTTCGCGGCTTCGGCATTGATCGCGGGGAGATCGCCGGCGCCGAATGCAAAGGCCTCGTCGCCATAGAGGCTGACCTCGAGCCCCCAATCATCATCGTCGGGCTCGCAATGCGCCGACAGATCGGCGCCGACGGCGGTGACCGGGCCCTTGTCGGGATTGCGCTCATCCTCGCGCAGCAGATCGGCGGCGAGTTCGTCCCAGCCGGTGATGCGGACGGTCGAAAGCGGGCGCGACAGGCAGAGCGAGCAGATGCGGTGCGGATGCGCGAGCAGCTCCTCGGTCAGGAAAGAGTCGAGCTCGTCATGATCGCCGCCGCGCATGACGCCGTCGAACCAGCGGTCAAATTCGCGCTCGCCGTCACTTTCGCCGAGCCATTGCTGCAATTGTGTCGCCATCTCGAAATCCCCATCCCCGGTCGGGAACGGCGAGGCATAGCAGGGCGGGGTTGCGATCGGCTTAATGGAAAAGGGCGGACCGGTCGGCCCGCCCTTTTGCTTATTCGGCTGCCTTCTCGGCCTTGCCCTTCGCCTTGCCCTTGCCGGCCTTGGGCGCGGCGGGGGTGATTTCGAAGGCGAGCGGGTTGCCGACATGGGCGTCCTCGCCGGTCTTCATCTTCACCTTGACCTCGCCGCCATGGACGAGCTTGCCGAAGAGAAGTTCCTCGGCGAGCGGCTGCTTGATCTTTTCCTGGATCAGGCGGCCCATCGGACGCGCGCCATAGAGCTTGTCATAGCCCTTGCCGGTCAGCCATTCGCGCGCCGCATCGTCGAGCTGGATATGGACGTTGCGGTCGGCGAGCTGCAGCTCGAGTTCGAGAATGAACTTGTCGACGACGCGCGCGACGACCTCGGGCGGCAGGTAGCCGAAAGGCACGATCGCATCGAGGCGGTTGCGGAATTCGGGGGTGAACATGCGCTTCACCGCCTCTTCCTGCACATCCTCGCGCGTCGACTGGCCGAAACCGATCGACTCGCGCGCCATGTCGCTGGCGCCCGCATTGGTCGTCATGATCAGGATGACGTTGCGGAAATCGACGGTCTTGCCGTGGTGGTCGGTCAGGCGGCCGTTGTCCATCACCTGCAACAGGATGTTGAACAGGTCGGGATGCGCCTTCTCGATCTCGTCGAGCAGCAGCACGCAATGCGGGTTCTGGTCGATCGCGTCGGTGAGCAGGCCGCCCTGATCGTAGCCGACATAGCCCGGAGGGGCGCCGATCAGGCGGCTGACCGAGTGGCGCTCCATATATTCGGACATGTCGAACCGCTGGAGCGGGATGCCCATGATCGACGCGAGCTGCTTCGCGACCTCGGTCTTGCCGACGCCGGTGGGGCCCGAGAAGAGATAGTTGCCGATCGGCTTCTCGGGATCGCGCAGGCCCGCGCGGCTCAGCTTGATCGCCGACGACAGCACCTCGATCGCGGTGTTCTGGCCGAAGACGACGCGCTTGAGGTCGGTTTCGAGGCTGGCGAGCGTCGCCTTGTCGTCGGTCGACACCGACTTGGGCGGGATGCGCGCCATCGTCGCGATGACCGCCTCGATCTCCCTGGCGGTGATCGTCTTCTTGCGCTTCGACGGCGCGACGAGCATCTGCATCGCGCCGACCTCGTCGATCACGTCGATCGCCTTGTCGGGCAATTTGCGGTCGTTGATGTAGCGCGCCGACAGGTCGACCGCGGCATTGATGGCATCCTGCGTGTAACGCACCTGATGATGCGCCTCGAACGCGCTGCGCAGGCCCGCGAGGATCTTTTTCGTATCCTCGAGCGTCGGCTCGACCACGTCGATCTTCTGGAAGCGGCGCAGCAGCGCGCGATCCTTTTCGAAATGGTTGCGGAACTCCTTGTAGGTCGTCGAACCGATGCAGCGGATGACTCCGCCCGACAAGGCGGGTTTGAGGAGGTTCGACGCATCCATCGCGCCGCCCGAGGTGGCGCCGGCGCCGATCACCGTGTGGATCTCGTCGATGAACAGGATCGCGTGCGGCAGGCCTTCGAGCTCGGTCACGACCTGTTTCAGCCGCTCCTCGAAATCGCCGCGATAGCGCGTGCCCGCGAGCAGCGCGCCCATGTCGAGCGAATAGATGACTGCGGGCAGCAGCACCTCGGGCACGTCGCCCTCGATGATCTTGCGCGCGAGGCCCTCGGCGATCGCGGTCTTGCCGACGCCGGGATCGCCGACATAGAGCGGGTTGTTCTTGCTGCGGCGGCAGAGGATCTGGATCGTGCGGTCGACCTCGGCGCCGCGGCCGATCCGCGGGTCTACCTTGCCTCCTCGCGCCTTCTCGTTGAGGTTGACGGTGAACTGGTCGAGCGCGGTTTCCTTCTTGGCCTTGCCCTCT
>CBJKNR010000015.1:0-21535 GCA_966417555.1 uncultured Sphingopyxis sp. | reverse complement strand
TTGCGCCGTCCTGCTTTCTTCGACCAGGACCTTGGCCGCCTGACCTTGGGCGGTCGCCGCCGCGTCGGCAGCAGCACGTCGGTCTTTGCCGAGGGGCGCTATGAGCATGGCGCGGATCCCACGGGCCTGACCCAGGCCTATGGCGTCGATTTCACGCCCCTACCGGGTTGGACATTCGGCGTGCGCTACGAACGCGGCTCGCTGCGCGACGCTCTGGGCTCGACGATCCACCGCGAGGTCATGGGCGCGACAAGCGATTATGGCGACAACAAGCTGCGTTGGAGCAGCGCGCTCGAGTTCCGCCGCGACGGCGCAGCGCTCCTCGGCGACCGCGAAACCTGGGCGACGCGCAATCAGGTGACGTATCAGGCGAGCGACGCCCTGCGGCTTTTCAGTCGGGCGAACATCTCTCTCTCGAGTGGCGGCAACCCGACGACGTCGCTCGACGCCGACTATTACGAACTCGTCCTTGCAGGAGCCTACCGGCCTACGAGTAACGACCGGCTCAACGTGCTGGCGAAATATACCTATCTTTACGACCTGCCATCGCCAGCTCAGGTGGACTCGCTGGGGCTCAATCTCGACTTTGCGCAGAGAAGTCACATCGTCGCGGTCGATGCGGCCTATCAATTGACGCCGCGTCTCGCGGTCGTCGGCAAGGTCGCGCACCGCGTCGGATCGCTGCGGGCATCGCGCGATGCAACTGCACCCTGGTTTTCGAGCGAGGCGACCTTCTGGGCGCTGCGGGCGGACTACCGTATCCTCGCGCGCTGGGAAATGCTGCTTGAGGTCCGGGAACTATCCGTCTCGGAAGCGCAGGACAGCCGGCTTGGCGGTCTCGCCGGAATCTATCGTCACCTCGGAAACAACCTCAAGATCGGCGTCGGATATAATTTCACCGATTACTCGGACGACCTTTCCGATCTCAGCTATGACGAAAGAGGATTTTTCGTGAACGTGATTGGCAAGTTCTAGGTCTCGTGCACCTCCGCCGAGTTCACGATGCTCGCGGCGGGACCGAGGTATCGAACCGGCGCAGGCTGAAGTGTTCAGCAACGCGGACGCACGCTCGACGTTTGATCAGGGAAGGAGGGCTTCGACCGGTATTGGCCACCGCGTCGGTTTATGTGGTTCGTACTGAACGTATGAGCCGCCTAAACCGCCAGAGGACGGGGCGGCAACCAACGGCGCATTTCCTGACAAGATCACTGCATTGTCGTCTTCCGGAGAAGCCGCGCGAGTTACACAGTGGATTCCGGCAAGTCTCATCGGAATCGGTTCGATTGATTCTGAAGGAAAAAATTGTTGGGGCCTAATTGGGGGCATCGCCAACCAAATGTTCAGAATAGGTAACTGTAATTATAAAGAAAAGCTTGGGTTGCTCGATTCCGGCTCGGGGATTGGGATACACGCTGGACGGGTATTGACCCACGAATCGTGAAGCTGAAGGTCGTTATGGCTGAAACCCGCTATCAGAGCGCCGCTTCGGAATCGGGCGGCCCCAACGTGGACGAGATGAGCTATGCGCTCCGCGAGCTAACAGCGGTGACTCGTTTGTTCAGACCCGCCGACGATCCTGTGGGGTTCCGGAAAATTGCGCTGTCAGCTCTTCAGAAGGACCAGGAATTGGCTGAACTCGCGGTGAAATCCGGCGACAAGCCTGACACACGATTTTCTCAGACAATGGCTCTCTATCGCGTGGTGCTTTCACGGCTCGACGATATTGCATCAGGTAGTATCAGCGGCGCCCCTGATTATAGTGCGTCGGTCGGGAACGTCAGCTTTCTACCTTCACGCGCCCAATAGCTGTCCGTCTCAAACCGGCCACTTCGACTGGCAGTGAGTGCGGGTGCAGGAGCACACCCGTCATCCGACACGAAATGAGGAGGATTGCTGCCACATGGTTGCGGCAACCAGCACCATGGGGATAGCCGGATTGATGACCTGAATTGCAACGAAGGCGTCTTCGCCGAGCGAGCCTCTCAGATAAGCTTTGAGCGTGAGTATCAGCACGGCATGTATCGCGATGCCGCCGATGATCGTGGCGGCCACCATTCGCCATCCGAGGTCTGGCCTCCGCAACGCGATCCACAATGTCCAAAGCGACAGCGGCAGGAACAGCAGGACCGCCGTCAGCAGGCCGGGGTTGTAATCGCTGGTCGCGAGTGCCGGGCCGATGTGCGCGAAGGCGTTGACCGCCGACACACTGAAATAGCTCAGCGCGATGGCCGGCCAGCGGCGCCCCAGCAGCGCGGCGATCGGACCGGCGAGCCAAACCGCGGGAATGTTCACGGCTGTGATGAAGGATTCCGGAATGGGACAGGTGGCCGCATCGGCGAAGCCGAAGCGCATGCACAGCACATCGCGAAAGGCATAGGGCATCCCTCGCGCATCGACGCCATGCTCCTCGAATTGATGCAGCAGATAGGCGGCGGTGGCCGCCCAGGCCAGCCATACCATGTCGCGCGTGCGCGATACGGTGCGATCGCCGCGCATGTCGCCGATGGTTAGCCCTAGCAGCAATATCACCGTCAGGCCGAGCCCTATCCACGGCCAGAGAAGCGAGAATCCCATGAAAGGCAGATTGGCCCTCGGCTCTCAGAATCGCCAGGACAGCGTCGCGCGTCCATAGTGTGTCTCGGCGTCGCTGGTGACGTCGCCGATATAGGAGAGATCAAGCCGGGCACGGCTGGACAGCGCCACACCGAGGCCGATGTCCGCCGACAGCGCATCGCGCGCGACCGGCGTGCCGGCGATGAGGAAGGGCGACGAGCCGGTGAAGCTGGTCGCGACGACCGGCAGGCCATCGTCGAAAGCGTGGCGCCAGCCGGCGGCGACGCGCAGGCTCGCCTCGATCGATCCCAGCGAGAAGCTCTGCTCGGTGCGGGCTCCGAGGGTCGAGAAGCGCGTGGTCGTGCGTTCGCGATCGACCTGCAGCGCTGCTGCGCCGCCGCGTTCGCGGAGCCGCTCGCTGTCGACAAAGACATGAGCGATCTGGGCGAACGGCTCGATCCGGGTGGCGCCGACGTCGAGCCGGTAGGCGATCTCGCCGAAGGCCTGGGCGGTCGACGCGTCGAAATCGGCCGCGGTGCTGTCGGCGAAATCGCCAAAGCTGATCCGCCGCGTGACATCGGCCTGGTGCCAGCTGAACGCATATCCGGCGCGCAGACCGAGACGGCCATGATCGGCGCCGATGTAGAGGCCGACATGATAGCTGTCGATGTCAGCCTCCGACGCGGCGGCGCGCACGTCCGCATTGCCGTGCTGATAGCCGCCGAACACGCCTAGTTGCAGCTCCTCATCGGCGATCGCATCGAGACCGATCAGAAAGCCGGTCGAGTCGTGCCTCACGCGCCGGGCATTGCCGTCGCCGTCGATATGGCCCCGGGATCCGAGGCCCTGCATCCAGAGGCGAAGACCCGGCTCGGAGTCGACCGCGGCGCCGGCCCACCGCATCCTGTCGAGTGCGGCGGCGCGCGGCACGCGGCTGTCCTGGACGAGCACGGAATGGAGCGAGGCGTAGATCTCGCCGGACAGAAGATCGAACGCCTCGCGGGCGCCCGGGTCGTCGCTCAGGACGATAGCGTCGAAGACCGGATTGCCGAAGCCGAGCTCTTCGGCTCCGTTCGCTGTGGCGCATTGGTTCGACGTCAGCGCCACATCGCAGAAGCCGATGTCGTTGCGCTCGAGGGTGAGCGTCACCGTGTTGGCCGTATAGCCGAGGGTCGGATCGAGGAAGGCGAAGCTGGAGGTGATGTCGTCGAACTCGCCCTCGACGCCGCCCGCGGCGGTGACGATGGTGTAGGTCGCCTGCGGGCGATAATTGCCGTCGAGCCCGATATGGAGCACCGATCCGCCGTTCAGGATCGCGCGGCCGGAGGCGGCAATCAGGTCGCTCGTCGTGCCGGCCGGATCGACCTCGACTTCATAGATCGAGCCGGGCGCGAAGGTGATGTCTCCGTCGACGGTGAGCGTGCCGATCGAATTGCCCGGCGCGATCGTGCCGCCGCTCGCGATTGTCGTTGAGCCGACCCTGCCGATGCCCTCGAGCCGGGTGCCGGCGAGGACGGAAAGGGTGCCGCCGAGGCTGCCGTTGACGACCAGCCGGCCGCTACGAACGGTAGTGGCGCCGGCGAAGGCTGCACTGTCGCCGGACAGGATGAGAGCGCCGCTGCCGATCTGCTCCAAGCTGCCCGACCCGCTGACGACACCACCGAAGGTCACGGCATCGGTGCGGTTGAAGGCGAGCGTGCCGTCGATGAGGGCGTTGCCGGTGATCGAGCCGGCCGTGCCGCCATCGCCGAGCTGGAGCGTGCCGCCGCGGACGGTCGTGCCGCCGGTATAGCTGTTGCTGCCGGTCAGGATCGTGGTGCCGGGGCCGTAGTGCGCGAAGGCGCCGTCGCCGCTGATTGCGCCAGCAAAGCTGTATGTGTCGGACCGGTCGATGGCCAGCGTGCCGTCGTCCAGCAGCACGTTCCCGACAATCGACCCGCTCGCGCCGCCGTCGCCGAGCTGGAGCGTCCCGCCGCGGACGGTCGTGCCGCCGGTATAGCTATTGTTGCCGGTCAGAAAGAGGGCGGTGAAAGGCCTGCTGGATACGGTCAGGCCGCCCGTGCCGGAAACAACGCCGTTTATCACCAGACCGCCGTCGGCGTCGATCGTGCCGCCGCCGGCGCGGAGGGTGACGTTGCGAGCAGTCGTGAAGCCGATCGTGCTCCGCAGCGTGCCGCCATCGAGGGTGAGGCCGCCGCCGGCCGCGCCGAGATGAGCGTCGCGCGAGACGGAGAGGGTGCCGCCCCGAATGGTCGTGCCGCCCGTGTAGCTGTTGGTTCCCGACAGGACGAGCGTGCCGGCGTCAGTCTTCACAAGCCCGCCCGACCCGGTGATCGCGGAGGCGATCGTCGCGGTGACACCGGTGTCGGCGCGGATGATCGTCTCCGCGGTCGTCGTGGTCAGGTTGTCGCCCGTCACGACATAGCCATCGGTCATGAACTGCATGCCCGAGAAGGTCACCGCGCCCGCGATATTGTTGACGGTCACCGTGCCGGCGGTGCCGCCGAAGACCGCGAAATCCTGGTTCCACAGACCGTTCACCGCGCCGTCCTCGACGGTCCAGTTGCGGTTCGAAGCATTCCAGATGCCGTTGCCGCCCCGGATGGTGCCATCGTCGTGAAGCGCCGGATCGCCTCCGTCCCAGAAGCCGAGCGTCGCGCCGAAGCTGCTGACCAGATTGACCTGCCCGGCGATGCGGGTCTGGACGAAGAAATCGTCCGCATCCGAGCCTACCGGCAGCGCGCCGAAAGCCAAGCCGTTGTCGGTGAGCGCGCCGCCATAGTCAAAGAGGCGGTAGATGCCGGGGCCGAAGCCGCCGATGTCGCTGACGTTCAGAACGCCGTCGAGTGTCAGATCGCCGGTGACCACGATGAGATCGTTCACCCCGCCGCCGACCACGCCCGCCTGACCGAGCTCGAAATCGAGCTGCGACGTGCCGGACAGGGTGAGTGAGCCGACCGTCAGCGTGCCGGCGCTGGCGCCGGGGGCGAGTCGGCCGCCGCCCGCGATCGTCACGTCGCCGGCGATCGTGCCGGTGCCGCCCAGCGTGGCGCCCGTGTTCACCGCGACCGCGGTGCCGCCGAGGCTGCCATTGACCCGGAGCGTGCCGTCATCGACCGTCGTCGGACCGGTGTAGGTGCTGGCGCCGGTGAGGGTTAGCGTGCCCGTGCCTTGCTTGATCAGCGAGCCACCGCTGCCGGTGATCGCGCCGGAGAACAGGGTGCCGTTCGCCGTGCCGAGGGTTAGCGCCTTGGCGCCGAGATTGATCGTGCCGGCACCGGCGAGATCGCCGATCACCGTGCCGGGGCCGGCGAGGCCGCTGATCTGGAACAGCGCGCCACCTTGGACGGTCAACGCGCCCGCGCCGAACAGACGGCCGTTGCCGACCAGCTCGAACGCGCCGGACGCGACCGTGGTGCCGCCGGTATAGCTGTGCGGCCCGAAAAAGCGGACTGCTCCGTTCGGTGCCGCGATGACGACCCGGCCACCCGTGCCGCCGGCGATGCCGCCGTCGGTGATCGTGCCCGCCCAGTCGGTGAACGAACTGCCGAAGCCGAGCGTCAGCGTCTTCGACCCCAGCGCGATGGTGCCGCCTGCGGGGCCGTTGAGCTGAATGACGCGCGCGCCGACATTCGCCTGCGAGATATCGAAGACGGAGCCGCCGCCGATGATGAGATTGCCGGCGCCGATCGTGCCGTCGCCGGCGAGCGCGAGCGTGCCCGCGTTGAGCACGGTGCGGTTGGAATAGCTATTGGCGCCGGTGAGGGTCAGCGTGCCGGCACCGATCTTGTCGAGGAAATTTCCGCTCCCGGTGCCGGCCCCGTCGGCGATCACCCCGTTCAGGGTGAGGTTGAAACCGTTGGTATCGATGCGGTTCGAATTGGGGCTGCCGACCCGGATATTCTGCGCCATGGCGAACGAAGCGCCCGCCTGCAGTGTGCCGGTGGACAGGAGCAGCGTGTTCCCCGCCGCACCCAGCGCGCCACCATTGCCGATCTGCAGGATCGCGCCCCCGGTAACGCTGGTCTGGCCGACATAGGTATTGGCGCCGGCGAGGGTCGTGCGGCCGGCGAGCAGGTCGACCCGGCCCGTGCCGACAATGGCGGGTGCGAACTGATAGGCGGCTGCGATATGATTGAAGACGATCGCGCCGTTGCCTGCCCCCAGCTCGACGGTCGGTGTTGTCACGATGCCGGGCGCGAGGGCTGGTGCTCCGGCGGCGGCGCCGATGTTGAGCGTGCCGGTTGTACCGGCCACTTCGCCCAGCCTGATCCCGCCCGCTGCGGACAGGATGCCACCGGTGGTCACGGTCACCGTGCCCGCCGCGGTTCCTTGGGAACCCACCGTGATCACGGGGCTTTCGACCCGCCCGCCATCGGCGATGACCAACGTACCGGTTCCCCGGAGGCCCACCTCCAGCGCGCTGCCGAGGGACCAGCGCGAAACCGGCCCGGAGACCGTTACCGTGCCTTCCGATCCGCTGGAATATCCTATGACGCCCAGGTTGTCGGTCGCCACCGTGCCGCCGGCGGTGATGTCCAGCGTGCCGGTGCCTTGCTGTCCGACATACAAGTCGCCGCGCTGAGTCCAGGTCGCCCCGGCTCCGGTGACCGTCACCGTGCCCGTGGCCTCGCTCCCCTCGCCGATTATGCCGAACCCCGAAGGGATCGCGCCGCCATCGATGATGTTGAGCGCGCCATTCCCAAGGCGGCCGACATGCAGCGTATTGTCGACGGCCCAGGTCGAGCCCCGGCCGGCCACCTCCACCGCGCCCACCGCGTCGCTGGTCTCGGCCCCGATGGCGCCGAACAGGGATGTGACCGCGCCGCCATCGGCAATGCGCAGGACGCCATTCCCGGCGCGGCCGACCTGCAGAGTCTCACCGACGGTCCAGGTGGAATCCGCTCCAGTCACCGTCACGATACCCGAGGACTCCGCGAAATAGCCGACGATACCTCCGAGGTTGGACACCGCCCCACCCGCGGCGATCGTCAGTTCGCCCGAACCGGCGCGCCCGACAGACAGGTCCCCGACCATGTTCCATGTCGATCCGGGGCCGCTGACCGTCACCGTGCCGGAGCCGCCCGCGGACAGGCCAAGGTTCGCTTCGTTGCTGACGACGGTGCCGCCATCCTCGATCGAGAGCGTGCCCCGGCCGAAATTGCCGACGTTGAGCGCGTTGGTCACTGTCCAGCTCGAATTGGCGCCCTCGACGGTGACCGTCCCCACCGCATCGGCACCGCCGCCGATACCGCCGACCCCACTGGTGACCGCGCCGCCGTTCCCGACAGTCAGGGTACCGGTGCCGAAATTGCCGACGAAGAGGGCGCCGGCATTGTCCCAGCGCGAGTTGGCGCCGAAGACGAGGGCAAATCCAGTTGAGCCCGCCAGGTCGCCGACCACGCCGAGGGTGCTGGCGACCTGGCCGCCGGACGCGACGGACAGGTCGCCGGTGCCCTCGCGGCCGACGATAAGGGCGTGGCCGAGATTCCAGCGCGAGCCGTTGCCGGTGACGATCGCAGTGCCGGCGGTGCCCGCAGCGACGCCGAGCCGGCTCTGCGGACCGCCGGAGGAGGTGAGCGTGGCGCCGCTCGCGATGATCAGCTGGCCGGTGCCCACCGCGCCGACGTCGACCGTCCCGCTTACCGCCGCGCCGGCAGCAATAACCGGCGCGCTGGCGTCGCTGATGTTGATGACCACATTGTCGGCGGCGGTCGGCGCGGTGCCGTCCGCCCAGTTGGTGCCGGTGAACCAGTCGTTGGAAGTCGCCCCCGTCCATGTATCCTGCGCGAAGGCCGGCGATGCGGCGAGCGCGGCCGATCCCAGCACGAGTGCCCGGGCGATCGCGGCCGAACGAAACAGGTCTTGCTTAAGGGATGAGCGCATGGGGAGACCTCCGTGTTAGACGACACAAGGCACTGGAAAGTTAATAAATATCCCTATTACGCACCCATCAAAGGTCAGCGGTTCTTCCACTCGGTCGGATCGGTCAGAAAACGGCGACAGAGGCTCTTGAGCGTTCCGGCGCTGCCGCGGTTGAAAAAGGCGATTAGCTCCCGTCCGGCGGGTGTGTCGGGATCCCGGATCAGTTGAGGATAGCCGAACTTCACTGTTTTGCGCGTGCCCCGGCTCACGTAGAACGTCTGCAATAGACCGTATTCGTATCACTCGTTCTCAATTTGCGATGAACGTCCGCTTTTCGTGTTCCGGCCCTAAGACCCGACTGACCGCAACCGGCCACTTCGGTCGGCTCCTACTATGTACGATGAACAGAGCCACCTATGCGGTGCTTTCGGCCTCGGAGGCGACCGCGCGTGGCGCGGCACCTAACGGATCATGGTTGTGACTCTCCGAACGGGAGCGCCGCGGAAGCGGCGCTCCCGTAGGTGTCAGGCGGCATCGACGAGGACGATCTCGCTGTCCTCGATAGCCGTGATCCGAATGACCTCCAGATCGCTGATCGCAGCGCCATCGCGGGCGTTGACGCGAACATCGTCGATCCGGATCGCACCGGTTGCGGGTACAAGATATGCCCTGCGGTCCTTGCCCAGCGGATACTCCGCCGATTCACCCGCGCGGAGCGTCGCGCCGACGACGCGGGCATCGGTGCGGATCGGCAGCGCGTCATTGTCATTGTCGTAGCCTGAGGCGAGGGTCACGAACTTGCCCGAGCGTTCCCCCTTGGGGAAGGGTTTCGCGCCCCATTGAGGCGCTTCGCCGTCGCGGGTCGGGACGATCCAGATCTGAAAAATCTTCGTCGTGACGTCTTCCAGATTATATTCCGAATGGCGGATGCCCGTGCCGGCGCTCATCACCTGCACATCGCCGGCTTCGGTGCGGCCCTTGTTGCCAAGGTCATCCTGGTGCGTGATTGCGCCTTCGCGGACATAGGTGATGATTTCCATGTCGCGATGCGGATGCGGCGGGAAACCGGTTTGCGGTGCAATCGTGTCGTCGTTCCAGACGCGCAGATTTCCCCAGCTGGTCCGCTTCGGATCATGATAGCTTGCGAAGGAAAAGTGATGCTTGGCGTCGAGCCAGCCGTGATTGGCGGCTCCGAGGCTGTCGAAAGGGCGTAGTTCAATCATGGCGTGTCTCCATTGCGGCCGGGGGATCGGCCGCTGCTGCGTCCCACTTAAGCCTTGCCGGCTTTCGGGATCAGAGCGATAAAATGTATCGAAACGTTCGAGGAATCTGAAAAGTGAATAACCCTGGCACGCCGACGTTCGACCAGCTGCGCATTTTCCTCGCGATCGTCGACACCGGCAGTTTCGCGGCGGCGGGGCGAAGGCTTAACCGCGCGGTGTCGGTGATCAGCTATGGCATCTCCAATCTTGAGGCTCAGCTCGGCGTCACGCTCTTCGACCGGGAAGGAACGCGCAAGCCGCAGCTGACCGTCGCGGGCCGCTCGCTGCTATCCGAAGCGCGTGCGATTTCGCATGGCATCGACGGCCTCCGCGCTAAGGTGAAGGGCCTGCTCGATGGGCTGGAGGCCGAGGTCGACCTCGCCGTCGACGTGATGCTGCCCGCCGACCGGCTGGGCCGCGTGCTGCGAACCTTCGCCGTCCAGTTTCCGACCGTCCAGCTTCGCCTGCATGTCGAAGCGCTGGGCGCAATCACCGCGATGATCCTCGACCGCAAGGCGATTGTCGGCATCTCGGGGCCGCTCGCGGCCGGAGTCGAAGGCGTCGAATGCGTGGCGGCAGGCTCGATACCGATGGTCCCGGTGGCCGCGCCCGACCATCCGCTCGGCAGGATGGACCGCATCGCTCCGGGGGCGGGGCGTGATTACACGCAGCTCGTCCTGACCGACAGGTCGCGCTTTACCGAAGGACAGGATTATTCCGTGATAAGCCCGAAGACATGGCGGCTGGCGGATCTTGGAGCGAAGCACGCCCTGCTTCGGGAGGGGATTGGTTGGGGCAATATGCCGCTGCCGATGATCGAATCCGATCTGGTCGCGGGAACGCTGGTTCAGCTTGCGATGCCCGATCACCCCGGCGGCACATATCGTTTCGCGGGCGTCTGGCGCCGGGACACGCCGCCGGGGCCAGCGGCATCGTGGCTGCTCGAACAGTTCGTAGCGCTGGGCCAGAACGATGCCGAGATTGCCGGCATGATAGACCTCTAAAGTTTCAGCGTGGCTTCGGCGCCGACCATATGGATCGTGCCGGCGGACCCGGTGTCGCGGATATAGCGACCGGGCCGGAAGGCCGAGAGCGAGGTTGCGAAGGACAGGAGCGCGCTGGCCTGCCAGCCTGCCGAAATCTCGATCTGGTCGCCGATATGGCGTGCGTCGCTGCCTCCCGCGGCACGGATGAGGCTGCCCGGGGTGTCGTAGATGCCGTCGCCGCGGCTTTCGCGCCAGAAGCGCGCTGCAACCAGCTCGACCGTCACGCCCTTGCCCAGATCAAAATCGATGCTGGGATGAAGGTTCACGATATTGCGCGGACCGATCGGTGACAGTTCGCCGAAATATTTGCCCTTCGGGAAAAGGGCGTTGAAGGTGCCGAGGCGCTCGTCCGTGGCATCGCGGTCTCCGCTGGCTATGTTCGCGCGAAGGCGGAGTCGCGGTTTGAGCGGCACCTGCGGAAAGCTCCAAGCAGTTTCGGTCGCGAGCGACCAGGCCCGGATGCGGTCGTCGTCAAATCGGCCGCGCTGGAGCATCGCCTCCCAGTTCCAGCCGAGGTCGCCGCGCCGACCGAAGAAGCGCAGCCCGAATGTGTCGCGCGCCTCGTGTCCGGTGCAGCCGCCGAAGCGCGCCCCTTTATTCGTATATCCCAGCCAATAGGCGTCGATCCCGATGCCGTCGACCGGCGTGACGGTCGCATAAAGCCCGTCGAGCCGCCGCGTCTTCGACGTGCGGTCGTCGAAATCGCCGGTGCCGATCGCGACCGGGCGAAGACGAAAGGCGTCGACGCGGACCGGGCCAATATCCGCGATCGCGCGCACGCCGTCGAACGCCTGCGGAATATTGGGACCATAGCGAATGCCGACGAGCCGCTCCGACCCCAGTGCGACGAGTTCGCGCCCGCCGCGCAGCGTCAGGCTGTTGGCCCCGCCCAGCGGGAGGCGGACATCGGCAAAGCCCTGCAACAGGTCGATCCCGGTTTCGTCGGCCGGGCCCTTTCCCGCGCCGACACCGCGGGCATAGCCGGAGATGCCTTGTACGAAGACGCGCGCGGGGCCCGCGTGCAGATCGGCGTCCGGCAGGACACGCAGCCACAGATAGCCGTCGTCGGGGGCCGGCGGATCGCCCCAGAGATTGTCGTCGAACCCCTCGAACCGAGCCCGCGCCTCGCCGCCCAGCGTCAGATAGGCCGATCCATCCTTTGCGAGCGGGATATATTTGGCCTCGCGCCAACCATCGCGCGCCGCATCGCGCAGCACCGACCAGTCCTCGTCATAGCGCAAATTGGTCTGCGCCACCTCCTGCGCCTGCGCCGCGAGGGGCAGCAGCGCTACGAGCGGGGCCAGAATACGCATCGTCAGCGGCGGGTGACGAAGTGGCGCACGACCGGCGGGCTATCATCGGTCTGGAACGCGCGCAGCGCTTCCTGCTGCACGCGATCCGCATTGGTCACGCGGTCGTGCTGACGCAGATGTTCGAGCCAGCTTTCAACCGTGAAGCTTTCGATCACCGTGCCGGGGACCGAGGTATCTTCATAGACGCCCCAATGGATGGCGCCGTCGCGGCGGCGGATGCGGCGCATCGTCTGCATCGCGGCGAAGAAGTCGGGTACTTTCGATGGATCGACGCGATATTCGATCGTCACGAGCACCGGCCCGCTGTCATGCTCCACCGTGCCGTCGACCAGCGGGGCGGGCCAGTGCGCCGAAGGGGCGAGGTCGAGCGTGCTCGCGCGGTCGAGGGGATAGCGCCGTGCAAGGATGATCGCGGCAACGATGAGCAGCGCGGCGGCGGCGAGAAGCGTCGAAGGCACGCCGATGCGCGATGCGACCGATCCCCAGAGCGTCGACCCGCCCGCCATCGATCCCTGAAATACGAGCAGATAGATGGCGAGCGCGCGCGCCTTGACCCAGCCGGGCGAGGTTGCCTGAGCGCCGCCGTTGAGCGAGGCCATCATCGCGATCCATGCGAGCCCCGCGACGAACAAGGCCGCCGACGCCGCCCAGAAGCTGGCCGCCAACGATAGCGCGGCCATCGCCGCTGCGAGCAGGATCGAGGCGGCCAGCATGATCGCATTCGCGCCCATGCGGCCGCGCAGCTTCGGCATGTGGATCGCTCCGCCGATCGCGCCGAGCCCCATGAAGGTCAGGAGGCCGCCATAGCCTGCCGGTCCCAATCCCAGGTCGCGACGCGCGATGATCGGCAGCAGCGCCCAGAGGCCGCTGGCGAAGACGAAGAAGCCGACCGAGCGGATGAGCACGACCTGCAATTCGGGTGCGCGCATCGCATAGCGCAGCCCCGCGCGCATCGCGCCGACCATATGCTCGGCGGGCAGGTGGCGGTCGGGCGCCGCGCGGCGCCAGCGGAAGAGGACGATGACGACGCCGACAACCGACAGTGCATTGACCGCGAAAACGGCGGCGGGGCCTGAGGCGGCGATGATGACGCCGCCGAGCGCGGGGCCGATCGCGCGCGCGATGTTAACCCCGAGCGAGTTCAGCGCGACCGCCTGTTGCAGCGCCTTCGGCGGGACCAGTTCGGGTACGATCGCCTGAAATGCGGGCGCCGAAAAGGCGGCCCCAATCGCAATCAGCGCGGTGAAGACCAGCAGCAACCACGCGGTGGTAAAGCCCGCGAGCGTGATCGCGGCGAGGCCGGCGGCGCCGACCAGCCCGAACAATTGCGCCCCGATCAGCAAGCGGCGGCGGTCGACGATATCGGCGAGCGCCCCGGCGGGCAGTGCGAGCGCGAACATCGGGAAGGTCGTCGCGGCCTGCACCAGCGCGACCATCAGCGGGTCGGGCGATAGCGAGGTCATCAGCCAGCCCGCGCCAACATCGTGCATCCAGGTGCCGACATTCGACACGATCGTTGCGATCCACAGCGCGCGGAACATCGGGCTCGCGAGCGGGCGCTCGTTCGCGGGGGCGGCGGCGCTCATGCCCTGCGCTCCTGCACGATCGCGGCTAGCATCAGGCCGCCGATCAGGCCGACATGTTCGAGGAAGGTGTTGCGTTCGTGAAAGCGCGCCACCGGGTCGGCGACCTGCCAGAAAGGATGCGCGATCAGCGTCGCCACAGCGGTGAAGACGCCGAGCGCGCCGGCGCCGAGCCAGGCCTGACGCCCGATGATGATCAGCAGTGAACCGCCGATCTGGACGAGGATGGTCAGCCCGACGACAAGCGCGGCTGGCTCAAGGCCGAAGTGCCGGGCTTCTCCGAGCGCGCCGCCAAGATCGAACAGCTTGGCGATGCCGCTAGTCCACCAGGGGAGGGTCAGCATCGCGGCAGCAAGGGCGGCGAAACGGTGGTCGCCGATCAGGCGTGCGATGGGTGCGGGTGTCATCGTTCAGACCGCCCAGCAGCCGCAGCCGAAGGCGCCCCAGAAGCTCTGAACGTCGGCGGCGGGAACCGGCTGCCCAAGCGCTGCGGCATGGTCGTGGCCATGGACATTGCAGGCGCTCGCGCAGCCGCACGCCGCCGCCAGCTTCTGTGCGCCCTCTGGGCGGCGATAATGGCCGCCGAAGGTCGCGACGGGCGACCAGTCTGGCATCGGCTTCGGCAGCGCGGGGGCCATCGGGCCATAGTCGCCCTCGCCATGCACGATTTTGCCGCCGAGGATGGTCAGCACCGAACGCAGATGCACGATCTCGCTTTCGGCAACGCCGAAATAATCGTCCGAGAGCAGGGCGAGGTCGGCGAGCTGGCCGGCCTTGATCTGACCCTTCTTGCCGACCTCGTTCGAGAACCATGTGTTCTTTTCGGTCCAGAGGCGCAGCGCGGTCTCGCGGTCGAGGCGACCCTGCACCGGATAGAGCGTCGTACCGCCGAGCGTCTTGCCCGTGACGAGCCACGACAGCGAGACCCAAGGGTTATAGCTTGCAACGCGCGTCGCGTCGGTGCCCGCGCCCACGGGGATGCCGGCCTCCATCATTCGCTTGATCGGCGGGGTCGCCTCGGCCGCCTTGGCGCCATAGCGTTTGATGAAATATTCGCCCTGGAACATCATCCGGTGCTGGACCGCGATGCCGCCGCCGAGTGCTGCAATGCGATCGATATTGCGCTCGCTGATCGTCTCGGCGTGGTCGAAGAACCAGTTGAGACCCTGAAGCGGGATATCCCTGTCGACCTTCTCGAACACGTCGAGCGCACGGCCGATCGTCTGGTCATAGGTGGCGTGGAGCCGCCAGGGCCATTTGCGTTCGGCGAGCAGGCGCATCACGGGTTCGAGGTCGCTTTCCATACTCGGCGGCATGTCGGGACGCTCGACGCGGAAATCCTCGAAGTCGGCGGCGGAGTAGACGAGCATCTCGCCCGCGCCATTGTGGCGATAGATGTCGTCGCCGTCGCCGGGCTTTACCTGCGTCGACCAGGTCGCGAAATCCTTGAGCTCTTCCTTTGGCTTCTGCGTGAAGAGGTTGTACGCGATGCGCAGCGTCATCTCGCCGTCCTTGTGCAGCTTCTCGATGATCTCATAATCGTCGGGATAGTTCTGGAAGCCGCCGCCAGCGTCTATCACGCTGGTGACACCAAGCGAATTGAGCTCGCGCATGAAATGCTTCGTCGAATTGACCTGGTATTCTTCCGGAAGCTTCGGCCCCTTGGCGAGGGTCGAATAGAGGATCGTCGCGTTGGGCTGCGCAAGCAGCAGCCCGGTCGGATTGCCGGCCGCGTCGCGCACGATTTCCCCGCCGGGTGGGTTCGGCGTGTCCTTCGTATATCCCACCGCACGCAGCGCCGCGGCGTTGAGCAGCGCACGATCGTAGAGGTGGAGGATGAACACCGGAGTCTCGGGCGCGGCGGCGTTAATCTCGTCGAGCGTCGGCAGGCGTTTTTCGGCAAACTGATGTTCGGTAAAGCCGCCGACGACGCGAACCCATTGCGGCGGCGGCGTGTTTTGCGCCTGTTTCTTCAACATCGCCATCGCGTCGGCAAGGCTTGGTACGCCGTCCCAGCGTAGCTCCATATTATAGTTGAGCCCGCCGCGGATAACGTGAATGTGGCTGTCGATCAGGCCGGGGATCAGGCGGCGGCCCTTGGCATCGATGACCGTCGCGTCGGGACCGGCAGCGGCACGGACCGCCTGCTCGCTGCCGACGCTCAGGAATTTGCCGCCGCGGATCGCCAACGCCTGTGCTTCGGGATTGGCCTTGTCGAGCGTGGTCACTTTGGCATTGACGATGACGAGGTCGGGCTGGGTCATGGCAAAGCTCTCCGAAGCAGTAAGAAGGGCGGTGGTGGCGGCGCCGGCGAGCGCCTGGCGGCGGGTGATCGGGTTCATGCGTCGCGCTCCTTTGGGATGGCCGGCGTCCCCAATATTTGCGGCGCGCAATCTTCGCGGAAATAGCGAACCAATTCGGGTCTGTCGGCAAGCCGCTTGGCGAGGGGGACGATCTGCTCGCCGAGCAGGATTCCCGCGAGGCCGACGAGGGCGACGATCGGCGGGGCCGGAGAACGAACGCCCAGCATGCTGTAGATGATGCCGACCAGAAGTCCGGCACCGAGCGAGACGAGGTAGAGTTTCATCGTCCGTTCTCCCTTATCGCTTCAGGCCTGCACGAAGGCGAGCAGGTCAGGGTTGATGACGTCGGCGTTGACGGTCAGCATGCCGTGCGAAAAGCCTTCATAGATTTTCAGCGTCGCGTTCGGCATGATTTCGGCCTGAAGCACGCCGGCATTCTTGTAAGGGACGACCTGGTCGTCATCGCCATGCAGCACGAGCGTCGGCACGCTGATCGCCTTCAGATCGTCGGTCTGGTCGGTTTCCGAGAAGGCCTTCACCCCGTCATAATGCGCCTTGGCGCTCCCCATCATGCCTTGGCGCCACCAGTTGTCGATGACCGCCGGAATGACGTTCGCGCCGTCGCGATTGAAGCCGTAGAAGAGACCCGAGGGAAGATCGCGGAAGAATTTCGAGCGATTGGCGGCGAGTTCGCTGCGGATGCCGTCGAACACCTCGATCGGCAGTCCGCCCGGGTAGCGTGCGGTCTTCAGCATGATCGGCGGCACGGCGCTTACCAGCACGGCTTTTGCGACGCGGCCCTGCGGAATGCCGTAGCGCGCGACATAGGCCGCGACTTCGCCGCCGCCCGTCGAGTGGCCGATATGGACCGCGTTCCGGAGGTCGAGATGCTCCATCACCGCTGCGGCGTCGGCCGCATAATGGTCCATGTCATGGCCGTCGCTCACCTGCGCTGAGCGCCCATGGCCGCGGCGGTCGTGCGCGACGACACGGTAACCGTTGGCGAGGAAGAAGAGCATCTGGATGTCCCAGTCGTCCGACGACAGCGGCCAGCCGTGGTGGAAGACGATGGGCTGCGCGTCCTTCGGGCCCCAGTCCTTGTAGAAGATTTCGACGCCGTCCTTGGTGGTTACATAGCTCATGACATATTCCTTTCGTGAAAACTTTGGTGAGGCCGGGCAAGATGCCTCCCGGCCCCGCGAGGCAAATTAGTGGCCGCCCTCCGACGCGCCGAACATCGTTTTGGCGTAGGTGATGCCGAGGCCGTATCCGCCGCCCCATTTGCGGGCGATGCCCGTCGTCAGGTCGTAGGTTTCTGCACGCGCCCAATCGCGCTGCAACTCGAGCAGATATTGCAGCGACGTGATCGGTTTGGCGCCGGCCTGCACCATGCGCTCGACGGCGCGTTCATGCGCTTCGTCCGAAATGTCGCCGCTGGCGTCGGTGATGACATAGGCCTCATAGCCCTGTTCGAGCGCCGAAAGCACCGGGCCGACGATGCAGACCGAGGTCCACAGACCGGCGAACACGATACGGTCCTTGCCGATGCGGTTGATCTCGTCGACCACTGCGACGTCTTCCCAAGTGTTCATGCTGGTGCGGTCGAGCAGCTTCTGCCCGGGAAAGGCACCGGTGATCTCTTCGAACATTGGACCTGAAAAGCTCTTCTCGGCGACCGTGGTGAGAATGGTCGCGACCTTGAAGCCTGCGGCAGCATTCGAGACCAGCGCAGCATTATTGCGCAACAGTTCGGGAGCGATCGACTTGGTGGCGAATGCCATCTGCGACTGGAAATCGATAAGGACGAGCGCATGATTGCTGGGGTCCAGCAGCGCCTTGGCGGGGGTCGGGGTAGCTTTGATCGACATTTCTGACACTCCTGTTGGCTAATCCGGGGCCCGATCCGTTCGGGGTGTGGTCGGTTTAGACAGGAGCATTTGTGCGAAACAGGCGGATAAAATTATCCGTTGTGTTCTATAAAATAGAAAAGAAGCTGGCGATCCTAGCGGCGACGGCAGTCAGTCCGGGGTTACAGAAGGGCCGTATGATTGAATTTCAGTGTCAAAGCGGACTGACCGCTACCGGCCAGAATCGGCTTTTGGTAAGCAGGGAGGCCGCTGGACCGAGCTTGGTCTACAAGAAATCGATTTGCCGATGGAGGGTTTGTGTGATGAGGCGCAATTCTGCTTCGCCGATTTTGGGCCATTCCATCGCTCTTTGTGCGACGATTCTTCGGGTATGAAGCGAAGGAAGGCTCGACACCAGCAGGATCGCCTGCATGCGAGTTTCGGCTGACACTGCGTGTTCGGACTTGATCAGCGAGATCAGACGCGAGTTGCGGTCGATGCCCGGCAACCACAGGCGATCGTAGAAGATTTCGAACGCCGGTCCCGGCTCGGCCAGTTCGCGGGCAATGATTCCGTTGCCTAATATATAGGCATCGCTGCCGAGTATCAGCTCCACCGATGCCGCCATCAAATTCTTGAGCGTTTCCCGCGCCTCCTCCGGCCCCGAGGGTGCCTCGATGGTCTGTCTGGCTCGTGCAACGGCGTCCCGGGTCGCTTCGCCGTAGCGCGCCACGATCTCTTCCGCGCACGCGCGGTAAAGCCCTTCCTTGTTGCCAAAATAATAGTTGAGCGACGGAAGCGTCGTGTTCGCGCGTTCGGCGATGCGCCGTGTGGTCGCGGACCTGAATCCCGCCACGCCGAATTCGATCAGGGCCGCTTCCAATATGCGCTGCCGCGATTGATCGCCCTTGCGCGAGGCGTTCGATACCGCCTCCCTTCCCGGTTGGGCAACGGGGACCTCAACCGATTCTCCCATCGCCATGATCGACCTCGAACCTTCTGTCATTTTTGTGCCGTCCTTGGGTAAAGCATATGTCCATCGCTTGGCAAATTCGGGAATTTGTGGCGGAATTCCAAGGTTTGCATGGCTTCTGAAAAATACTTAGAATACTATTGATATTGTCTTTATGAAAATATATCAATTGATACATAATGAGGATGGCCATGGAGTCGAGGCGCACGGATGCGTCTTTCGGACGGTGGCTGCGAACGAGGGAGAGAGGGATGACACGCCACCATCGAGCCATGACGGCACTTGCCACCGGAACGCTGATGCTGGCGACCGCCTTGCCTGCGGTGGCACAGGAAGCCGACACGACCCAAACGACCGAACCGACGGGTGCGGGCAACGACGAAATCATCGTTACCGCGTCGCGCCGCCCGCAGACGCTTCAGGAAGTTCCGATCTCGGTCGGGGTCGTCACCGGCGCCGCGATCGAGCAGCAGGGGCAACGCCTGTTCACCGACCTCCAGTCGTCGGTTCCCAATCTCCAGATCGACAACACCAACGGCAATTACGCGATCACGATCCGCGGGCTCGGGTCGGGCGCGAACAATCTGGCGTTCGAGCAGTCGGTCGGGCTGTTCGTCGACGGCGTCTATTCGAGCCGCGCGCGTTCCCTGCAGGTGCCTTTCCTCGACGTCGAGCGGATCGAGGTCGTGCGCGGTCCGCAGGGCGCTCTCTTTGGTAAGAACACCAACGCCGGCGCGATCAGCATGGTGACGCGTCGGCCGACCCGCGATTTCGAGGCGGAGTTCCGCGCCGGCGCCGAACTGGCGCAGGGCGGCATGAATTTCAGCGGTTTCCTGTCGGGGTCGATCAGCGACACGCTGAGCTTGCGGGTGAGCGGCGGCGCCGGACAGGCCGACGGCTATATCGAAAACCGGCTGACGGGGTTCGATGACAATGGCTCGAAATACCGGTCGGGGCGCGCCCAACTCTTGTGGGAGCCGAGCGACGATTTCGAAGTCCTGCTCAAGGTCGAGGGCTTTCGGAACGAGATCAACGGATCGAACGCGGTCTATAACAATATCGGCAACGCGAACTGCAATCTCTGCAACATCGTCCGCAACGCCAGCGGCGGCGCCGCGGCGCAGGACAAGCCCGGTTTCTGGCGGTTCAGCCGCGGCTTCCCGAAGGAATATGATTTCACCAAGTCGCGCACCGGTGCGATGACGGTCAACTGGACCCCCGGCGACTGGACGATCGCGTCGATCACCGCCTACCAAGCTGTGGATTCGGAACGCACATTCAACACCATCCCGGGCCCGATCAACCTGCTCAACACGCTGCAGGCCGAGGAGAGCAGCCAGTTCTTCCAGGAACTGCGCGTCTCGCGCGACGTCGCGGCGGGGATTAATCTCGCGTTCGGCGCGACCTATACCGACGCCGATCTCGATATCCTCCAGCTCATCAGCTACAACGGCAATCTGGTGGGGACGACCTTGCCGCAGGCCGAAGGGGTGCGGGGTTTCACCCAGAAATCCTGGTCGCTGTCGCCCTTCGCGATTGTCGATGCGGAGCTGACCGATGCGCTGACATTCAGCGGCAGTCTGCGCTACAGCTATGAAAAGAAGGAGGCGCGCGGGACCAGCACCAATGTCGGACCGCGCATTCCCGCGAACAATCTCGATTTCGACATCAGCGGCAGCCGCACGGAGAAGCTCTGGGACTATTCGCTTCGTCTCCGCTACGAATTCAGCCCGGCGGTTTCGGCCTATGTCAGCTATGCGACGGGGACGAAGGGCGGGGGCTTCCTGTCGAACGACGGCCTGCTGCTCTATAACATCCGCAACAACAACGGCCGGTTCGACTTCGACGACGAGCGCGCGCGGGCGTGGGAACTCGGCACGAAGATGCGGCTGTTCGACCGCAAGCTCGACCTCGACATCGCGCTGTTCCGGACGCGCTTCGCCAATCTGCAGGTCTCGTCGTACAACGGCACTGCCTTCATCACCGGCAATGCCGCCAAGGCGACCGCGCAGGGCGTCGAGGTCGAGGCGCGCTATCGGCCGAGCTCGGTGGTCAGCATTGGTGCCACGGGTGCCTATCTGGACGCGAAATACAACGACTATCCGGGCGGTCCATGCCTGTACAATGCCCCGGCGACATGCACGCCCGCGACGAACAACCTGTCGGGCGTGCGTCTGACACGCGCGCCCGAATGGAAGGCGTCGGGTTATGTGCAGTTCGACGTGCCGGTGAGCGACGGCCTGATCGTCAGCGCTCGCGGCGCCGCCGATTACACTTCGACCTCCTATCTGCAGGGCGACATGAATCCGCTGAATGCGCAGCCGGGCTATACCAAGTTCGACGCGCGCCTCGCGATCCGCAAGGAAGACGGTGCGTGGGAGCTTGCGGTTGTCGGGCGGAATCTGACCAACGAGGTGACATTCAGCCAGGCGATCAACACGCCGCTGCTCGGCGGGAACAGCCATGTCGTGATGATCAATCCGCCGCGGACGGTCAATCTCGAGGCGGTGTTCCGCTTCTAGGCACCATAGCGAATTGAGAAGGAAGGATCGCGAGATGGGCTGGACGGTTGATCGCCGCACATTTGTTGGCGCCATCGGCGGCGCCGGGGCGTTCGCGGCGTCGGGCGCGCGGGCGGGGGTGTCTGCGGCGGACGGGCGCAATCTCAACATTCTGATGATCGTCACCGATCAGGAGCAGAGCATTGCGAGTTTTCCGAAGGGGTTGCTGGAGAAGTTGCCGGGGCACCGCGAGCTGATGGCGCGCGGGCTGCTCGTCGAAAATTACCAT
>CBJKNR010000014.1:0-22787 GCA_966417555.1 uncultured Sphingopyxis sp. | reverse complement strand
GGTGATCAAGTCGCCCACCGCCGACATGCCCGAGGGTGCGCTCGGCGCGACGGTGAACCTCAAGACCAAGCGTCCGCTCGACCTCAAGGACTTCGTCGCCGCCGGACGCCTGCAGGGCGCCCATGCCGATCAGGCGGATCATGTCGGCTATCGCGGCTCGGCCATGATCTCGAAGAGTTTCGGCGAGCGGTTCGGCCTGCTCGCCAGCGTCGCCTATTCGGACACGAAAACGCAGGGCCATTCGTTCGACGCCGGCGGCTGGACGCAGACCGGCGCGATCGACGGCAATGGCGACGGCGTGGACGACCCGGGCCTGTACCGGCCGAACCGCTTCATGGCGCGCATCTTCGACCGCGCCGAACAGCGGCTGACGGTGAACGGCACCGCGCAGTGGCGCCCGACGGACACGCTCGAGATCATTCTCGACGCGACCTTCAACCACCTCAAGCGCCAGCGGAACAGCGTCAATTACCAGGTGCTGTTCAACAACAACGACACCGATGCGATCGTGAACGATGATAATACGGTCATTGCCGGCACCTTCACCGGGGTGACCGTCCGGCCGCTGATCTATGACGAGCCGACCGACCTCAAATCGACCCTGCTCGGCGGATCGGTGAAATGGGAAGGCGAACGCGCGCGCGTCAGCTTCGACATGTCCTACGCCCATGGCAAGGGCAGCGACGGCGGGCCGGGGGCATCCTTCGCTTATGTCGTCGTGCCGCGCGCGGGCAACAGCGCGAACGCGAGCTATGATTTCAGGGCGGGCAATCCGGTGCCTGATCTGGCGATCGACGCCAATTTCAACCCGAACGACCCGTCGCAATATCAGCTTCTGTCGATCTTCGACTATGACGCAGTGACGAGGAACAGCGGCTATGACGGGCGGCTGGACTGGGCGTATCAGACCGAGTGGGGCATCCTGTCGGCGGTGGAGGCCGGGGTGCGCTACGAGCGCGTCGAGCTGCTCGCCGCCGATCCGCAGAACCTGCCCGTCGCAGCGAGCCTGCTTGCGGCGGGCGACACGAATGGCGACGGGATCCTGACCGTCGACGAGCTGCCGGGGCTCCGTTACGGCAAGGATTACGGCACCTTCTTTCCCGGCGCCGACGGCACCTTTCCCCGCGATCTCCTCGGCGGCACGCTCGACAAATGGGCCGCGCGCGACGGGCTGGGCCTTCCGAGGCCCGATCCCTACAGCACCACGATCACCGTCGGCCCGACCTCGATCAAGGACGTCAGGCAGGATACGCTCGGCGCCTATGTGAAGGGCAATTTCGAAGGCGATGTCGGGGGCCTGCATTATTCGGGCAACGCCGGCGTGCGCTATGTCAGCACGGCGCGCGCGACAAAGGGATTTCTGTCGCCGACCGCCACGACCATGATCAAGGCCGATTTCGGCTATTGGCTGCCCAGCGCCAATCTGTCGATCGACTTCAGCGACGATCTGACGCTGCGCCTTGCGGGGGCGAAGGTCGTCGCGCGGCCGGGCCTCAATCAGGTCAGCGCGAGCTTCGTACCCAACACCGTCAGCATGACCGGGTCGCGCGGCAATCCCAATCTCCGGCCGTTCGAGGCGACGCAATATGACGCCACGCTCGAATGGTATTTCGCGCCTTCGAGTTCGCTTACCGGTGCGGTCTTCTACAAGAAGGTCGATTCCTTCACGGTCAACACCGTCACCCGCGAGTTCATTCCCGGTTTTTCCGAACGGTTCGGGCTGTTCGACATATCGCAGCCGCAAAATGGCGAGGATGGCGACATCAAGGGGTTCGAACTCGCCTATCAGCACGCCTTCCGCTTCCTGCCGGCGCCGTTCGACAATCTCGGCATCCAGGCGAATTACACCTATGTCGACAGCTCAACGCCGCTGGTCGATGCGATCACCGGCGAGCGACTCCCGCTCCCCGGCCTGTCGCGCGACAGCTATACGCTGATCGGCTATTATGAGGACGGCACTTTCTCGGTGCGCGCGGCCTATACCTATCGCAGCAAATATCTGAACTCGGTCGGCGGCGCAACGAGCGGCGGCAACACCTATATCGCCGCGCGCGGACAGCTCGACGCATCGGCGCAGATCAACCTGACGCCCAATCTGCGCCTGACCTTCGAGGGGATCAACCTGACCAAGGCGATCGACCGCCAGTATCTGGGCGAACCCGATCGCCTGACGTTCAGCGCGCAGGAGGATCGGCGGATCTTCTTCGGCGTGGCCGCCAGCTTCTGAGCATGGCGACCATCATGGACCGCAAGCGCTTCCTCGCCATCGCCGCTGCCTGGCTTCTGCCGGTCTCGGCCGCCGCCTCATCCGCAGCCGCCCAGCCGCAGCCGCATGCCGACATCGTCATCTATGGCTGCACTTCGGGCGGGGTCATCGCCGCGATCGAGGCGCGCCGTCTCGAACGGTCGGTGCTGCTGGTGTGCCGCGAAGACTATCTCGGCGGCATGTCGACCAACGGCCTCGGCTGGTCCGACACCGGCAACCATCGCGCGATCGGCGGCCTGTCGCTCGAATTCTACCGCAAGGTGAAGCGGCATTATGACGACCCCTCGGTCTGGGTCCACGCCCCGCGCCCCGCGCGGGCCGAGAATTTCGTCGACGGCGATGCGATGTGGCAGTTCGAGCCGAAGGTCGCCGAGCGCATCTTCGAGGATTGGGCAAGGCAGGAGGGCGTCACCATCGTGCGCAATCAGCCGCTCGACCGGTCGAAGCGGGGCGTCGAGATGGACGGCAATCGCATCGTCGCCTTCCGTTCGAAGGCTGGGCAACGCTTCGAGGGGACGGTCTTTATCGACGCGACCTATGAGGGCGACCTGATGGCCGGGGCGGGCGTCTCCTTCACCGTCGGGCGCGAGGCAAACGCGACCTATGGCGAGACGCTCAACGGCGTCCAGCTGGCGAACACGACCAACCATCAATTCACGCTCGACATCGATCCGTACCGCGTGCCCGGCGATCCGTCGAGCGGGCTGGTGCCGCGGATCAGCGCCGAACGCCCGGCCGGCGACGGCTCCGCCGACCGCAAGATCCAGGCCTATACCTATCGCATGTGCCTGACCGATGTGCCCGCGAACCGCATCCCCTTCCCCAAGCCCGAAGGCTATGACGCGAGCCAGTATATATTGCTCAAACGCTATATGGATGCTGGCTATCGCGACCATTTCCGCAAGTTCGACCGCATTCCCAACGGCAAGACCGACACGAACAATTTCGGCGCCTTCTCGTTCGACAATATCGGCATGAACTACCGCTATCCCGAGGGCAGCGATGCCGATCGCGCCGCGATCGCGCGCGAGCATACGGTCTATCAGCAGGGACTGCTGTGGTTCCTCGCGAACGACCCCGGCGTGCCCGCCGAGACGCGCGCGGAAATGTCGAAATGGGGTCTCTGCAAGGATGAGTTTACCGGCACCGGCCACTGGCCGCGCGAGATGTATGTGCGCGAAGCGCGCCGCATGGTCTCCGACTTCGTGATGGCCGAGCCACATCTTCGCGGAGCCAAGCCGACGCCGCGGCCGGTCGGCATGGGCTCGTACAACATGGATTCGCACAATGTGCAGCGCATCGTCGACGCGCGCGGCTTTGCGCGTAACGAGGGCAATATCGAGATCAGCCCCGGCCGTGCCTATCCGATCAGCTACGACGCGATCGTACCGAAGAAGCGCGAAGCCGCGAACCTGCTGGTGCCTGTTGCGCTGTCGGCGTCGCATATCGCCTATGGCTCGATCCGGATGGAGCCGGTGTTCATGATCCTCGGCCAGTCGGCGGCCGCAGCGGCATCGATCGCGATCGAAGAGAATCTCGCGGTACAGGATGTCGGCTATGACAGGCTTCGCGCAAAACTGACGTCGGAAGGGCAGATTCTCGAACTTGCGCACTGACAGAAACGCCAGGCGCGGCGCGTGGGCTTCGGGCAATAAAAACGGAAGAGCAGCATTTTCAGTGCGTCCTTTCGCAACTCCCGTCAGTCCGCGGAATCGCGCTGCCCATATTGTCTGAAAGCCCTTGTGATCCGTTCCATCTCGGCATTCGGGAGCAGTTTCGGTCCGCCGATCGCCAGCGTGCCGCAATAGACCGCCGCCTGTTCCTCGATTTCCTCCGCGATCGCCATTGCAACGGGAAGTCTGGGGCCCAGCGCGATCAAACCATGATTCGCCATCAGGCACGCAAAACGCCCTTCGAGCGTCCGCGTCACAGCTTCGGCGAGCTCTTCGCTTCCGAAAGTGGCATAGGGAGCAACCGGAACGCTCGCCCCGCCACTGACCGCGACCATATAGTGAAGCGGCGGAATTTCGCGGTGCGCGCAGGCAAGGATCGTCGAGTAACGGGCGTGGCAATGCACGATCGCGTCCGCGTCGGCGCGGCGTTGGTACAGGCCCATGTGCATGCGCCATTCGCTCGACGGTCGCGCGGCCCCTTCTGCAACGCTTCCGTCACTATCGACGAACACCATCGACTCCGGTGTCAGGCGATCGGACGTCACGCCCGACGGTGTCACGAACATGCCCGATGCGAAGCGGACCGACAGATTGCCCGACGTTCCGCGATTGAGACCGCGTGCATCGAGCGTCCGCATCGCATCGACCAGCTGCTGCCGGGCTTCGTCTTCGGTCATCGAGCCCCCTCCCTTGCCGGCGTATCCCGCATGAACGCCAGGGTCATATCATAGCTTTCCAGCTTGCCCAGCGTACCGACGCCGAGCGCAACCTGCGCCGCGGTCGCGGCACCGAAACGCAGCGCTTCGGCGGGGTCCAGGCCCCGCGCGCGGCCGGCGATATATCCGGCGCACAGGCTGTCGCCGCAACTGGTCGTATCGACGGGGTCGATCCGGTGCGCCGGAACGTGAATCTGGCTGTCGGGCAGAATGAGCCACGCGCCGTCGCCGCCCATCTTGATCAGGCAGCCGCCTGCCCCCCGCGCCATGAACCGGCGCGCGCCCTCGGCCGGATCGCCGGTTCCGGCAAGCGCGCGAACTTCCGCAAGGCTGGGCATGAACAGGTCGACGTGCGGCAACAGCGCGTCGAGATCGGCCTGTGCCGCGTCCGATGGCGCGATCAGGTCGCACGTTGTAAAAATGCCGCGTCCGCGTGCCTCTTTCAGCAGGTCGGCCCCCTTCCCCGCCGCGCCCGGAAAACCCACACTGCCCCAGTGGACGGCGGCAGTGCGGGCGAGCGCGGCGAAGACCGCGTCGGTGACCGGCGCGAAGATGCTCGCGCCCATCATGTGCCAGTTCGGACGGTCGCCGTTGGGCCGGATCGGCAGGACCGTGGTCGACGTCGGCCAGGCCGGGTCGACGTCGAGCAGGCTCGTGTCGACACCGACGGCATCGAACACCGACCGGATCAATTGCCCCTGCGGATCGTCGCCGACGGCCGAAGCGATTGCCGTTCGAAGCCCAAGCTTCTGCGCGACGAGCGCGGTCCCGCCCGCTGTGCCGGCCGGTGACAGGACAATCTTTTCGACAATCTGCCCCGTCTCGCCCTCGGGCAGCGACGCGACCGGATGAACCGTGATGTCGATCGTCGTGAGACCGATGGCGAGCAGGTCGAACTGCATGGTCAGCCGGCCGTCGCTGCGGCCAGCGCGACGAGGATCGGGTGCGGAGCGAGTTCGCCGCGCCGCGCCGCCAGCGCGGCGAAGGCGTCGCCTGCCGCGGCAATGGTCAGGTCGATGTCGGCATCGGTCATCGCGGCGCACAGGAACATATTGTGCCACGGATGCATATAGACGCCGCGCGCGAGCATCTCTTCGGCCCAGCCATATCCGACCCGAAAATCGGGATCGTCCGCGAACATGATCTGCGGCATCTGCACCGGGCCGGTCTGGCGCAGTGTGAAGCCATGCTTCGCCGCAGCGGTATCGAGACCCGCGCGCAGATGTTCGCCAAGCCGCACCATATGTTCGAGATAGTCGCTTTCGCGAATGATCCGCAGCGTCTCGATCGCCGCCGCCATCGGCACGGCCGAGAGCCAGAAGGAGCCCGTCGCATAGATGGCGCCCGCGCCTTCGCGGCAGCGGTCCGATCCGAGCAGCGCCGAGATCGGATGGCCGTTGGCAAAGCATTTGCCCCACGCGCTGAGGTCGGGCCGAACGCCGAGTTCGCTCCAGCTGCTGCCGCGCGCAAGGCGGAAGCCCGCACGAACCTCGTCGACGATCAGCATCGCTCCCGCCTCGTCGCAGAGTTCGCGCGCGCGGCGGGCATAGGCGGGATCGGGCGCTTCCTGATCGATGAAGGCATCGTGACGGAAGGGCGATGCGAAGATCGCGGCGAGATCGTCGCCGGCTTCGGCGACCGCGGCTTCGAGGCTCGCGACGTCGTTATAGGCATAGGTGCGAACATGCGCCCGGTCTTCGGCTACAGTGCCGGCGGGGATCGGCGTGCACCATGGCGCGGCGCCGTGATAGGCGCCCTTCGCCACCAGCACGATCCGCTTGCCGGTCTGCGCGCGCGCGCTGCTCATCGCCATCGTCGTCGCGTCGGTGCCGTTCTTGCAGAACATCGCCCAGTCGGCGTGGTCGACCATGTCGACGAGCGTTTCGGCGAGTTCGACCATCAGCGGCGATGGTCCGGTGAGCGTATCGCCCATCACCGCCTGCGCCTGCGCGGCCGCCTCGACGCGCGCGTCGCGATAACCGAGCAGGCTCGGCCCATAGGCGCACATATAGTCGAGATAGCGATTGCCGTCGGCATCCCAGATATGAGCGCCCTCGGCCTTGCTGAAGAATTGCGGGAAGCTGTCCGGCAGCATCAACACCGATTCATACCCTGACCTCCCGTTGGGAATCACTTTCAGCGCGCACGCGCGCAGCGCCGCATCCTGCACTCGGTTCATATCGATCTCGCTTGTTCTGTCAGAATTTCAGGACGGCCTGGACGCCATAGGTCGCGGGGTCGTTGTAGTTGATCTGGTCCATCGTGATCACCGGCGACACATAAGTCACATAGCGCGTGCCGGTGAAATTCTTGGCCCACAGCGCCAGTTCGAGCTTCTCGTCACGCGACAGCCACGACAGCCGCGCGTTCGCGGTGCCATAGGGCTTCACGCGATTGGCCCGCGCATTGTCGGGCGTCAGGAAGGTTTCCGACTGGAGGCTGCCGTCGACGCGCAACCTGAGCGCGCTGTCGCCGGGCAGCGGCTGGGTCACTGCAAAGCCTGCCGAAATCGCTACCTCGGGCGCGTTGACCAGCTTGTTGCCCGAATAATCGTCGGCGGCGAGCGCGGTGAAATCCTTGTAGCGCGCGTGGAGCAGGCTGGCGTTGACGAAGGCGTTGAAATTGCGCGACGGCTGCGCCTGCAGCTCGATTTCCAGACCATAAAGCTCCGCATTGCCCGCGTTGAGCTTGCGCTGCACCGGCAGCACGCCCGACGTGTCGAACACGAAAACCTGCAGGTCGCGATAGTCGTAATAGAAGGCCGCGGCGTTGAAGCGCAGCGCGCGGCCGGCGAGGTCGCTCTTGAAGCCCGCCTCATAGGCGTAGAGCTTTTCCGAACGGAACGGCTGCAATTGCGCGGGGTCGCTCGACGATCCGCCGGCGAAACCGCCACTGTTATACCCCTTCGACGACGAGGCGTAGAAGAGCAGGTCGTCGGTCGCCTGAAACGACAGCGCGGCGCGCCACGACAGGTCCTTGAAGGTCTTCGATCCGGTGAAGTCGAGCACCGGTACGGTGATCACATCGTCGAAGAAGCTGTGGAAATCGAAATCGATGCTGTCGACCGAATAGCGCAGCCCGCCGGTCAGCGTCAGCCGGTCGGTCAGCTTGACGTCGGCCTGCGCGAACGCCGCCCAGCTTTCGGTCTTTTGCGTATAGGGATAGGCGAAATTGCCGATCGAATTGACCGGGTCGAGCGTGCCGAGCAGGTCGTCGGGATCGCGGAAGACGCGCAGGATATCGAACGCGCTTTCGGTGACGAGCTTGTCGTGGAAATAATAGCCCCCGACGATCCAGTTGACCGCGCCACCATCCTTCGACTGGAGCCGCAGTTCCTGGCTGAACTGCTGCGGCCGGTCGATGTAGGTCGCGGTCAGGACGTTGTTCGGGCTCGCGTCGGTATCCTCGACCGTGGTGCGGCGAACCTGTTCATAGGCGCTGATCGAGGTCAGCGAGACCCCGCCCATATCGATGCTCGCGGTCAGCGAGCCGCCGAACACATTGACGCGCTCCTGACCCTCGATGTCATAATCGCCGGCATTGAGGTCGCCGTCGGTGTCGGCATAGCCGAGGCCGTCGAGCGGCACGCCGTCGGCGAAATTGGGATTGCCGGCAAAGTCGACGCCCTGCCCGCGGTGCTGGAACTGGCGTGCGCCGCCGCGATTCTGCCCGCCATGGACGATCGCGCGGATCAATATATCGGAATTCGGGGTGAAATCGACGATCGCGCGCCCCGCCCACATGTCGAGATCGTTGAGCTTGTTGCCGGTCACACGGTTGAGCAGCCAGCCGTCACGGCGCAAATAGGTGCCCGCCACGCGCGCCTTCAGCACGTCGCCCACGATCGGTCCACCGACCCCGCCTTCGACCTGCACCTCGTTGAAGCGGCCATAGGACAGCGCGGCGTTCGCACTGAATTCGTCGGTCGGCTTGCGCGACGAAAAGCGGATTGCGCCAGCCGTCGTGTTGCGACCGTAGAGCGTGCCCTGCGGGCCCTTCAGTACTTCGATGCCGTCGCTGTCGAAGACGTTGAACAGCTTGCCGGCATTCGCGCCGAGGAACACGTCGTCGACATAGACGCCGACCGCGCCCGTCGTGTTCGAGTTGAAGTCGCCGATACCGACGCCCCGCAGGAACAGCGAGGTCGTCGTGGCCGACGTCCCGGCCTGCGACGAGAGCCCGGGGACGAGGATGGCAAGATCGCGCGGATCGCGGATGCCGACCTCGGTGAGCGCTTCGCCGCTGATCGCCGCGATGCTGATCGGCACGTCCTGGATATTCTGTTCGCGCCGCTGCGCCGTCACGACGATTTCGCCGATGCCATCGGACTGACCCGCGGCGGCAGAGGACGGAGGGGCGGCATCCTGCGCGGCGGCGATCGCCGGAGTCAGCGCCAACAACGAGACGGAAATCCCTGCAAAACCGCGCTTCATTGCACTCCCCTTTCATTATTTTCGGATATTTATCCGGTTTAGAGAGCAAGCAGCCACGCAAGAGTCAAGAATTTTTCACATCATCCAATTCCTAACCAGATAAAAGGTTGATTTATCCGAACGCTTCGAGGATGCATCGAACCCACAGGGAGCGTGCATGACGACGAGTGAACTGACCCGTGCGGAAATCCGCCGCCCCGCGCAGAAGCGCAGCCGGGCAAGATTCGAGGCGATCCTCGACGGCGCCGAACGGCTGCTCGACACGCTGCCGCCATCGGCGATCAGCATCCACGCGATCGCCGCCGAGGTCGGGATATCGCCGCCGTCGATCTATCACTTCTTCCCCGAACCGCATCTCGTGTTCAGCGCACTCGCCGAGCGATATCTGAAACGTTTCGAGGAAGGGGTGCTCACCGAGGTACCCGAAGGCATCGAAAGCTGGCAGGAATTGCAGACGTTGCAGTATCGCGCCGGCCAGGCCTGGTTCAATGCCCACCCCGCGGCGCGCCAGGTGCTGCTGGGCGGCCCGGCGTGGTCGTCCGACATCCGCGCGCAGGACATCGACAGCAATTTCGTGATGGCGGGCCGCAGTATCGAAGTGATGACGCAGAAGTTCATCATGCCCGAAATCCCCGACCTCCCCGACCGGCTCGTCGAGGTCATCGTGATCAACGATGCAATCTGGTCGCTGTCGATCCACCGGCACGGGCTCATCACCGATGCGATGGAGGAGCAGGCGCGCCGCGCGCGTATCGCCTATTCGCGGACTTTCCTTCCCGAATATCTTCCGCTGCGCACAAGCGAAAAGGCATCATCTTGACCGCGCCGCTGTCGCCGATCCCGGACCGGACGCTCGCGACGTCCATCCTGATCGGCTCTTGCGCGCTTCTCGTGCTGGGCGTTCAGCCGGTCCTGCTCGGTGCCATGGTACAGGAAGGCCGCATCGCCGAAGCGCAGGTCGGCAATCTGGTGACGATCGAAATGCTCGCCATGGTTCTCGGGTCGCTGGCGGGCATCGGTCTGCTTCGCCGGATGGACGCCCGCATCGCGATCAGCCTTGCGGGGCTCGTCCTCGCCGCCATGAACCTCGCGATGACCGGCCAGTCGGGCATGGCGATCCTCGCAGCATTCCGCGCCGTGGCGGGGCTCGGCGAAGGCATTCTCGTGGCATCCGCTCTCGTCGCCATTTCCCGCGTGGCGCGAGTCGAGCGCGCCAGCGCCATCTTCCTGGCGGTCCAGACATTGTTGCAGGCGGTCGTCGCAGCAACGCTTCCCCTCCTTGCCCTTGCGAGCGCCCGTACCGACACGGCGCTTCTGGCGCTCGCGGCCGCCGGCGCGATCGCCGCCGGCCTGTCCGTGTCGCTTCCCCGGCATCTCCGGCCAGCGGCGCCCGATGCCGAGCGCGGCGCGCTGACGCCGGCGAGCCTGATGGCACTTTCGGGGGCCGGCCTGTTTCTGGGCGCGATCGTCTCGGTCTGGAGTTACTTCGGCCTGTGGCTCATCCATTATGGCTACCCTCCGACCTTCGAGGGGACCGCCGTATCGCTGTGCCTCGTTGCGCAGGTCGTCGGCGCGCTGACCGCCGCCCGCTTCGGCGAACGCTTGCCGAACCGGCAGACCATTTCTGCCTGCGCTCTCGCCGGCATTCTGTTGATCGCGCTCTTTTTCCTCGGTCGCGGCAGCGCAACCGCGATCCTCGCGGTGAGCATTGCCTTCGGCTTTGTCTGGCTCTTCACCCTGCCCTTCTTCGCCGGATGGCTGATCGAAATCGATCCGGGTCGCCGCGCGGTCCTTTACCTGACCGCCTTTCAGCTGGGAGGGGCCGCATTGTTGCCGTCGCTCGCAGGCGTAGCCGTCGGCAGCTTTTCGGTCGACGCAGCGATGATTTTCAGCGGAGCTATATTCTGCGCGCTGGCAGCCATGCCATTCGCAAGCAAGCTCGCGAATGGCAGCTAGATCGAAGCGGGATGCCGTCAGGGTCCGTTCGTCGAACATCCCGTCTCCGGGCCTTGAGTCTCAGAAGCTGTATGTGACCGCGAAAACTCCATAGGGACGCGTCTTGTGATAGACGATCGGGCTATCCTTCGCGTCGCCGAGCAACGAGGATACGCCCCCCATCGCCATCACGCCGATGCGATCGGTCAGGCGATAGACGACGGCCAGTTCGGCCTTGGCGTCGACAAGCCCGCTGCCGGCCCGATATTGCGGAAGGCCCGACGCGGCGGATTGCCGGGCGGTCACGCCGAAATAGCGGTTGTTGTGTTTGCGGTCTCCCCACGTCGTGCCGATCGACGGGATCAGTGTGAGCTTGTCGCTTGCCGCGATCGGATAGGCGAGGCTGGCGTCGGCGATGACGCCTTCGGTGTTGCCGGTGATGATCTTGGTCGCGCCCAGCGTCGCCTCGAAGCCGCCCTGCCGAAGCTTCACGAAACCGCGCCCGCCGAGGCCCAGCGACAACTTGCCGATGCCGTCGGGCGCATCTTTCGCCCGGTAGCCGCCAACGGGGGTAAGCCCCACGCCAACGGTCACATGGTCGGAATCGACAAGATTGGCCCCGATACCGTCCTGGAGATTCACGAAGAAGCGGCCCCATTTCACGTCGACCATGGGTAGCGGCTGAAACCTGTAATCGTCCGCGCCCTGATAGGACGGCGCATAGAGTCCGCCGATGCCGATCATGATATGATCGCCGTCGTCGGAGACGTCCGGGCCATCCGAGGGCCCCTGAATCGGCGGCCGCGTCTGCGCCTGTATGGCGGCGGGCGCCATCGCGAACGGGAGCATCGCGAGCATGAGGGTGGAACGCGTTCGGGGAGTGGAGAAATTGGGCATATTTTCCTTCGCTATGCTGGGGGAAGTAAGGGGCTGGATGAGTCCGGACGCCGGGACTGTGGGAGGGGGGAGAAGGCCCGGCGCCCGGTTTTCCGCACAACGCCGGACAAAACTGTCGACGCGGACGCGAAAATTGCTTTGCATGTGATACGGCGCGATCAGCCGGTCGATCGCTTCCTTCTGCCGGGAATCATATCCCGCATGGCGAAGACGGTCGCATTCGTCTTGCGGAAGGGTCTGCTTCGATGTCCGGCTGAGGATCGCATAGCGCCGCAGCGCCTCGAGCCGGGGATTGGCGAGCGGAAGCGACGTCGCCCGATTTCCGAAAAACCACAGAAGGACATTGCCGCTGCGCGGCATCAGGCTGGAACGCGGATCGCCGAACGACAGGGCGATCACTTGCTTTTCCAGCGGCGTCAGTTCGTCGGCCATTGGCGGCGTCTCCTTCCCCCCTGAGACGCCGAGGGAGAAGCAGCTCCTCACCAAAAAAGACAGATGGCTGGGTCTGGTCGCAAAAAGGGCTGAAAAGCTTGTCATTCCAGCCGGTCGCGCCATCGGGTGGTCAGAAGCGGGCGTCTATCCCCAGACGGATCGTGCGAGGGCGCACGGGGGTCATCTGGTTCCGGCCCGCCAGCCCGAAGGGGTTGCCGAATGCGAATGTGTTCGCGCGCGTGTCGCCAAGGTTCGAAATGTCGAGAGACAGGCCGAAAGGGGGAAAGCCGAGCCGCGAACCGAGACCGACGACCCCGTAATTGCCTTGCGAGACGTCGAACAAGGGGCCGACGCCCAGATTCGATTTGCCGAAACCGCGAAACGACCCATCGACGGTGAGCCCGATGTTCCGCGCCAGCCGCGTTCGCCACTCCACCCCGACCCGCACCCCGTCGTCGGGGATATTGGGAAGCGTGTTCCTGTTCGGCTCCCCGAATTCGGGCGGGATGTCGTAAAGAAAGCTCTGGTTGAGGAACGCCGCCGCGGTCAAGGTCAGCGACGGCGTCGCGCGCCACTGTATTTCGCCGTCCAGTCCGTATATCCGGCCGTTGCCGATATTCGCCGTATAGGGCAGGCCTGCCCCGTCGACGAGATCGGCCTGGATGTTGTTCCAGTCGACCGCGAACAAGGCGGCGCGGACCGAGAAACGATCGCGATCCTTGTCCCGCCATCGAATACCCAGTTCGACCTGACTCAGTTCGTCGTTCAGGAATTCCTGGCTTTCCGTCGCCGATCCGGCAGGCGCAACCGCGAAGCCGCCGGCTCTGAACCCCCCCTGGTAATGCGAGTAGATCGACAACGACGGGCTGAGACGCCAGTCGAGCGCGACGGTCGCCGCGAACTGCGCGCGCCGCTTCGATGCTTCCTCGGGTCCGTCCGAGCCGTCACCGATCAGCCGCCCCGCGCCGCGTCCCACGGAGAGGCGCCCGCCCATCGTCAGGTGCAGCGAACGCGCGACCGGAAGCGTCGCCTGTCCAAAGAGCGAGAATTCCGGTTGCGGACCCCCGCGATCTGCTCGGGCGCATCGGGCGGCCCCAGCCATCGCGACACGCGGCTGACATTATGGATCGCCGCGACGCCCGCGACCCACGGCGTTTTCGCGCCACCACCCGAAAGCCGCGTTTCATGCGACCAGAAGGTGATGTCATTTTGCTCCTCGAAGCGCCGCGGCGGCGCCCCCGCCGCGGACCCGGTTGCGTCAAACACCGTCGAGAGATCCTGCCGTGCCACCGAGCTGGTCGAGACAAGCTCGCCCCTGCCCATCGGTCGCCGCGCGGTGACATAGGCGAGACGATATTCATTCCGGAACGGCTGCGACAGGCTGTTGCGGCGCTCGAGCGGCGGCTCGCCGCGCAGCAGATATTGTCCGTCGTCGGCCCTGATCCGCTGATAGACCCCGCCAACGTCGATGGTCCATCCCCCCACATCGTCGATGCGCCAGATCAGCCGCTGGCCAAAATTGTGACCGCTGTTGATGTCGCGCCGTTTTCGGCTCGGATTGTCGAGATAGCGGGCCTCGCGTGCGCCAGAGAGGACAGCCCACAGCCCCGTTCGCCCTTGCGCCGGCGGCAGGTTAACCATGGCGGCGACATCGCCGCCAACGCCGCCGAAGCGGGTCGAACTGACGCCGAGCGAAGCGCTTGCATAAACCGAGCCGCTGTCGGGCCCGTTGGGCACGAGCCGTACGATACCGCCGATCGAGCCGGCGCCGTACAACGTCCCCTGCGGCCCCGCGAGCACCTCGACGCGATCGAGGTCGTAAAGGTTGAGGTCGGGATCCGGGGCGTTGTAGGAAAGGCGGACATCCCCGAGATATTGCCCCACCGTCGCCTGGGTCGGGCCGTTGAAACTGCTGTCGGCGATGCCGCGCACATAGATTTTGTTGCGCCCGCGGCCCAGATTCGTGGCGTTCAGCGTCGGCAGCACGGCGGTGATGGCGGCGGTTCCGCCGGGCGCGCTGCGTGCCAGCCAGTCGGAATCGAGTCCGACGATTTTCGCCGAACCCGGAAAGCTGTCGAGCGGGACATTCTGTTTGCTCGCGGTGACGAGGATATCGGTCGGATCGACCTGTACAGCGGGCGCCTTCGGCGGCGCCGGTTTCGGCGGGGGCGGCCGCTTCGGCACCGTGCGGCTGCGGACGAGGCGGACGGTCGTCCGATCGTAAAAGATCGCCTCCGCACCGGTTCCCCGCAAAGCCCTGTCGAGTGCGACGCGAACCGGGAAGTCGCCCCGCACCCCCGGTGACCGGCGGGCCGCGATATCGGGATCGGTGACGGCGATGGTGATCCCGGCCTGCGCGCCCAGCCGGGCCGCCACCTCACCGAGCGAACCCGGCGGAATGTCGAACGAACACGCATACGCCGGATCGGTCGCCGCAAGGCCGGACAGGGCGACTGCCGCGGCCGCCCACCTATGGCGCCGCACTATCGTTCGGCCTCATGATCCATCCGTCCGGTCCCTCTTCAACAGCGACATCGAGTGCTGGCCCCAGCCGCCTGAGCTGCCTGACGCCGCTGCCGTCGAGAGCGATCGTCCCCGAAAAAGGCCGGTCGGCGATCGATGGCGCGGTGGCGATGCGTACGCCGAGGGCGCGGCCGAGCTCGTCGGCGACGCGCGACAGCGGGGCCCCGGCATAGACGAGCGATCCCGTCTTCCACGACCCGACCCCGGCAACCGGAACATCGGTCACCTTGACATCTTTTGCACCGCGATCGACGAGGCTCTGCCCGGCGTCGAGCGATACGGCGCCCGCTCCCGGATTATAGACGATCTTTCCTTCCGCAACCGCGACGCGGACCTCGCCCCGCTCGTGCACGACGTTGAAGACGGTTCCCGCGTCCTCGACGATATTGGCGCCCACCTCCAGCCGGAACGGGTTCCGCACATCGTGCCGGACCCGGAACAGCGCCTCGCCCGAGGCGAGCGAGGCGAAACGCGGGTCATCACGGTCAAACGTCATCCGCGTCGCGCCGTTGAGCGTGACTTCGGTTGCCGCGTCGAGTGCGACCACCCGCCGTTCGCCGGGGGCCGTCACGACATCGTAGCGGCCGGGCGCGGCCCCCGCAAACAGCAGGACGGCGGCGGCGACCGAGGCTGCGATCGCGCCGCCGACAAGGCCTTGCCGCCACCGGCGGCGTGCCGACGACCGGACCGGCTCGTCGAGATCGTTCGCGGCTTCGCGAATGACGACGTGCGGCAACAGGGGCTCGATCGCCCGATCGGCCGCTTCGACCCCGTCATAGGCCTCCGCATGGCGCACGTCTTCGGCAAGCCATTCCGTGAATGCCTCCCATGTTGCATCGTCACCATCGCGCAGCCTGATATGCCACTCGATCGCGCGCGCGCGGACATTGTCCTGTGACTCACGTGGCATGGCGGTTTCTTTCACCTGTGAGATGCCGCCGGTCGGGGCGATCCTCATCCCATCGAATCCGCGCCGAACCAATCGCCTCATAGGCCCGCGCGAGATGCTTCTCGACGGCGCTCACGCTGATCCCGAGGTCCTCGGCTATCCGGCGCTGGGGTTCGCCATCGATCCGGAAGCGGCGAAAGATGATCCGGCTCCGTTCGGGCAGATCATCGAGCACGCGTTGCAGGATCGCGAGTTGTTCCCTTGCGATGAGCTCGGCCTCGACCGACGGCCGTTCATCGACCTCGCCATCGCGCCCGCCATTGATCTCCACCCAATCCTCCTCGCGGCGTACCCGTCGGCTTGCCGTGCGGCGATGCATGAGGAAATGATTGTTGGTCATGCTGTAGAGATAGGCGCGGGCCTGCGATACCGGACCGATATTATCCGCCAGCAGCTTTATATGAATGTCCTGAAGAATATCCTCCGCCTCATCGGCCGACGCGCCGCGCACCATGAGATAGCGCGTCAGCGCCGGACGCAATTCGTCGAACAACAGGACAAGCCCGCCGTCGCTCACGACGGATTCGCGACATCGGCGGGAGAGGTCCGGAGGCAGCCGAAAGGGATCCATTCCGCGATAAGGCCGGGGCACCGCATGGAAGATAGCCGGTATGACATTTGGGTAGGAAATGGCGCCGCTTCGCGAGCGCACCGAAGCCGATTCATCCGATCGAGAAATGCCGTCAAAGGCGGCTCCAAATCCCTATAAGTAACAGATAATGGCGATCTGCACGCTGCGGCATGGCGGCCTATCCTACTCGCCTCAAAGGCGCAACCTTTCGCTCGTACCGTCTGACCAGGCCCGATGCCTGTTCCGGCCAAGGCTGACGCAACAACAGCCGTGCTGGATCGACGCGGGGCGCCAGGGTGTCACGGCGCCTCTTTCAAATCCCGTCAGGGTATTTGGCCAATTTTTGAAAGCACGGCCAGGAGCACCGGGCCGCATGGCATCTCCGCCAGGCAAAAGAAGGCCGCGCTATTGCGCGGCCTTCCCTGTCAATGTGCCAGCAAGGCGGCAAGCCGGCCCTGCGCGCCGCTGACCTCCACATCGCCTCCCCTTGACCGCCGGCGCTGCCACCATTCCGAAAGCAGCTCGGCGCAGCTGTGGTCGATCGATCGAAGGCCGTCGAGGTTCATGCGCACGCGCCGATCCGCGGGCAGCGCGTCGAGCGCGGATGACAATTTGGGCAATGAGACGAAGCTCGCGACGCCCGCAAGCCGAAGCTCGTGGCCATGATCATGCTCCGTCTGGTCAACGTCGAGCTTGAGCCGCTTCACATTGGGGACGATCTCGATCAGCGACAATGCCAAGCCGACGAGGACACCTGTCAACAGGTCGGTTGCGACGACCATGACGAGGGTCGCCGTCCAGATCACCGCCGGTAGCGGCCCATGAGCCTTGAGGAGGTGGCGCACATGACGCAGGCTGACCAGCTTCCAGCCGGTGACGACAAGGATGCCGCCGAGCGCCGCCATCGGAATCTGGCGCAAAAGCCACGGAAGCGCCGCGACCAGCGCCAGAATCCAGACGCCGTGTAATATGGCCGACATTCGGGTCAGGGCGCCCGCCTGTACGTTGGCCGAGCTGCGGACAATCACGCCGGTCATCGGCAGCGCGCCCGCCGCCCCGCACAGCAAATTGCCGACGCCCTGCGCCCGCAATTCCTTGTTATAGTCGGTGCGGACGCCGTCGTGCATCCGGTCGACGGCAGCCGCCGACAGCAGCGTTTCGGCGCTGGCGATGAAAGCGATCGCGATCGCGGTGACCATCAGGGTCGGCGTCAGGATGGCGCCGAGCCCCTCCATCGTCGGCGGCGCAATCGCCGCGGTGATCGATTCGGGAACATCGACGCGCGCGACGTCGAGGCTTGCGAAGGAAGCAATCAGCGTGGCGAGAACGACGCCGATCAATGCGCCGGGCAACAGGCGAAGCGCGGCCGGGCGCATCTTGTCCCACAAGAGGGTGCTGCCGATCGCAACCAGGCCGATGGACAGCGCGGGAATGGCCGGGCCGCCCAGTCCCAATATGCGTCCGGGGATCGCGACCAGATTTTCGAGCCCGCTGGCGAGCGGCCGGGCGTCGAACAGCACATGGAACTGACCGACGACAATCAGCACCCCGATGCCGGCGAGCATCCCGTGAACGACCGCGGGCGAGATGGCCCGGAACCAGCCGCCAAGTTTCATCACACCGGCCAGAAACTGGATCAGGCCGGCGACGACGAGGATCGGCCCGAGCGCCGCGAGGCCGTGCCGCTGGACGATTTCGAAGACGATGACCGCAAGGCCCGCCGCGGGGCCGCTGACCTGCAGCGGCGATCCCGCAAGCAGGCCGACGACGATCCCGCCGATGATCCCGGTGACGAGCCCCTTTTCCGGCGGCACACCCGACGCGATCGCGATGCCCATGCACAGCGGCATCGCGACGAGAAAGACGACAACCGACGCGGTGATGTCCCGCGCCAGCCAGTTTGACGGCAGTTGCGAAGCGGTCATCGATTTCACTCTGCGGCAACCAGCGGCAGCGTGTCGGCGGCGCGGCGCGGCCCGGCGGCAAGCGCGACCGGCAAGGGGCGATCGTCGCGCATCGGAACGAAGCGGCCCGTGTCCCCGTCAAGACCGAAGACCGCACCGGCGTGGATGTCGACGAACCAGCCGTGCAGCGAGATTTCGCCGCGTGCGATACCCAAGGCTACCGAAGGGTGCGTGCGCAGATGCGCGATCTGGGCGACGATATTCTCCATCGCGACGATCCGCACGCGCTGGTGCGCTTCGGCTTCGGGATATCCTTCCGCCGCAACGCGCTGGGCGGCATGCGAGTGGCGCAGCCAGGCCGCGACATTGGGCATGGTGTCGAGGCTTTCGGGATGGACCAGCGCCTTCATTGCCCCGCAATCCGAATGGCCGCAGACGATGATGTCGCGCACGCCGAGTGCGAGAACCGCATATTCCACCGTCGACGACACCCCGCCATTTGCGGTGGCGAAGGGTGGCACGATATTGCCCGCGTTGCGGCAGACGAACAGGTCTCCCGGCTGCGCCTGCATGATATGTTCGGGCACCACACGTGAATCGGCGCAGGAAATCATCAGCGCCTTGGGACTTTGTCCATCGGCGGCGAGCTTCGCGTAGAGGTCGAGATTGCTGGGGAAAACCTGCTTTTCGAAATGGAAAACGCGCCCGATCAACTCGTTCATTCGGATACTCCTTCGATTGGGGGCGGGACGAAGTCCCGACCGATGGAAGGAGGCAGATAGGTGGCCTCGGTTGCTGCAGCGCAGCATGGTTGTAAGAAATTATTGCTGGCGCGAAGCGGGACCGGCGGGCGGGGATTGGGGCAATATGATCTCGGCGCGGAGACCGCCTTGCGCGCGATTGGACAAAAGCAGCGTGCCGGCCTCGCGCTCGACCATCTGTGAAACGATCGCCAGTCCCAGCCCGAGCCCCTTGGTATTGCGGCTGCGCGCAGCGTCGAGCCGGACGAAGGGTTGCAGTACCTCCGAGAGGGATTCGGCAGGGATCCCCGGACCATCGTCCTCCACGCAGAGCCTGATCCCTTCCGGTTGGCTCGCCAGGCTCACCTGGACATCATCGCCATAATGGACGGCGTTTTCGATCAGGTTGCTGACCGCACGCCTGAACGAATTGGGTCGCAGCGTCGCGACAAGATGATCGGGCCCCTGATAGGCTATCCGATGACCATGATCGGTCATGTCGTCGACCAATGTCGCCACAAGCGCGGCGAGATCGATCCGTACCGGCGCCTCGGACTCGGTATCGCCGCCGAGATAGGCGAGGACCGAAGCGATCATCTCTTCCATCTCGGAAATGTCGCGTCCGGAGGCATCGCGCAGACCGGTATCGGCCGATCCGTCGAGGCGGAGCTGGAGCCGCGCCAGCGGCGTGCGCAGGTCGTGGCTGACAGCGGCGAGCGCCTGCGTGCGATCAGCGATCATCCGGCTGATCTGATCCTGCATCTGATTGAAGGCGCGGATCAGGCGGCGGATCTCGTTCGATCCTTCTTCGCGCACGACGATGCGCTCCCCCTGCCCCATACTCTCGATCGCATGGCCCAGAGACCTTAACGGCCGCAGCGTCTGCCGAACGAGCAGGCCGCCCAGAACAGCGAAGGCGATCGCCGGAATCAGAGCGAGCATGATGCGATTGAACTTCAGGGCCCAGCCGGTCTCGAGGCCATACATTTTGAAATGGACCCAGCTGCCGTCTGTCAGAAGGATCTGGCCGGCGACCTTGTCGTTGCTGACCGGCGAAGCCAGCTGCAATTGCAACCCGGCACTGGCGAGCGAGGGTTCCCAGTCCACGACCTGATCGCGCATCTGCCGCAACTCGGCGGAAAGCATGTGGCGCCCGGGCGCCGATCGCTGCCAATGAACCTTGTATCGATCCGTCGAAAGATAGCGAGCGATCGCCGGGCGCTCGGATGCGGGCCGCTCGTCGACCAGGCGATGCACGATCACCAGATGCTCGGCCAGCCGCCGCGCCTCATCCTCCCTGATCGAAAACTCGCCGGCACGCTCATAAAGGAGCGTACTGACAGCAAACTCCATCATCACCGCCAGCAGGATGATCCCGACGATGCGACCGATCAGTCCAAGCGACGGGCGCGTGATCATCAGATCCGGTTGACGCTGGCATTCAGCATATAGCCGACGCCCCGCACGGTGGTGAAGGGCGCCGGCCGCGCATCGTCCGACAGCTTGCGGCGCAGGCGGCTGACGAGAACATCGATACTGCGGTCGGAGGAATCGCCGATCCGGGTACGCGACAATTCGATCAGCCGCTCGCGCGCGATCACGCGCAATGGATGGCTGAGGAAGCTGGCGAGCAAATCGAACTCGGCGCCGGTCAGCGGGATCATCGCACCGTCGCGCGAAAAAAGCTGGCGGCGGGCGAAATCGACTGTCAGCCCGTCGAACTCGGCGCGGTTGGAGGGGACGGCGCGGCGCTCTTCTATCCCGCCGCGGCGCAACACGGCACGAACGCGCGCGACCAGTTCGCGCGTTCCGAACGGCTTGGCCAGATAGTCGTCGGCGCCCAGTTCAAGGCCAACGACGCGGTCGGTCTCACTGGCGCGCGCGCTGATGAAAATAATCGGCACGCTACTGCGTTGGCGAATCATCTTGCACAGATCAATGCCGCTCGTGCCCGGCAGCATGATGTCGAGCAGGATCAGATCGATGGGGCCGGCCTCGAATGTCGTCCACATTTCGGCCGCCGTCGCAGCGGGGCGAACGACATAGCCGTTTTCCTGCAACGCGCGGGCGGTGAGCGTCCGTAGCGGCGGATCGTCTTCGACCAGGAGGACCGAGGGAGCGGTAAGATTGGGTTGAGCGGGATGGGACGGGGCAACGGCGGGAGGGCAGGAAAGCATCAGCGCCACGTAGGTGGCGATCATTGCCCGTCAATGGCCAGCGCACCGTTCGTCGCGGAATGTAAACGCATTATCGTCACAGAAACAAATCGTTACGAACCGGCCTGCCGAGGCGGGCGGCGTCGGACGGCCAGCAATATTTCGTCACATTGCCGACAACCGACTGCATCGTTGAGCCGGTAGCACCTCTCTCTATCCCGCGGCAGCAGCATTTGCAGCGCCGCGCCCGTTGCATTGAGGAGTTGAATTCGTGCGATTTTCCAGCCTTTCCCTTGGCCTTGCGACAATTTTGCTAACCGTGCCCGTTGCGGCAAAAGCTTCCGCGGTCCCGAGGCAATTGGCAAAGATGGATGCCGAAGCATTCCGGTCCGCCGCCACGGTCGACGACGACGATCTCGAATTCGCGACGATCATCTCGACACATGACGGCTATCGGAAGGAAAGGCGCGTAAATGGTTCGACGTGGGCAGACGGTCATGTCGAAGCGCATATCGACAAGCGTACGGGCAATACCCGGTTCGAAGTGCATCAGGCCCTGCGTTACAGGGGCTCGCAGCGTGTGTACGACACGGTTCACTTCGAGGGCGCCGACGGCAGCCTCGTGGCGCGGCGGCTCGATCGCGCGTTGCGCGGCGACGACACCATGTGTCCGAACAGCGATTTCTCCGGCGATTGCGCGCTGACCATGACATTGGCCTTCTCGGTCGATGAAGCTCTGCTCAAAGCCATTGCAGCGCGGCCTGACGGCTGGAATCTCAAGTTCAAGGGGCAGTCCGATGCCAAAGACGATCTTCGTATCCGGATCGTTCCTGCGGAGATCAAGGGCCTATTGCTTGCCGTCAACGAATATCGTGCGGCCCTGCCGGCCAACGCCATCAAATAAACTTGCGATCGTGGCCGAGGGTTCTTCGCCTCAAGCGGCCAGTCAGTCTGCTTTCAGATTTCGTCCCTGAACGGCGGGATCTTGGCACCCGAAACCACTCGGCTGCTCAATCGGAAAACACCTCGATCTCGCGGGACTCGCGGATATCGACCGAGGAAGACCCGGCCAGAATCCTGTAGCGACCGGGCATCACCTTCCACTGCCCTGCCGCCGGATCGAACTGTGAAAAAGCGCGTCGGTCGAGCGCGACAGTGACCGCCCGGCGGGCTTTCGGGGCGAGTTCGACCTTTGCGAAACCGCGCAGCGCAATCGGTGGTTCGCCCGCAGCCGGCGCAACGGGGGCGACATAGATTTGCACCACCTCCTTGCCTGCGCGCCTGCCGTCGTTGCGGAGCGTCACCCGCACAGGCACCGCCTCCTCTCCCTTGACCTGGGCGGGAGCCAGGAGGTCCGAAAATGTGAAGCTGGTGTAGCTGAGTCCGTGGCCGAACGCGAAGAGCGGCTTCACGCCTTTGGCGACATAGCCGCGGTAGCCGACCAGCAGCCCTTCCGAATAGGGCGTCCTGGCACCCTTGAGGTTGATCATGTCATCCTCGGTCCGCACCGGAAAGGTCACGGGCAGCTTGCCCGACGGGTTGACCTTGCCGGTCAGCACATTGGCAAGCGCCGCCGCGCCGCCCTCGCCGGG
>CBJKNR010000013.1:0-22937 GCA_966417555.1 uncultured Sphingopyxis sp. | reverse complement strand
AAACTCGTCTCCTTTTCTCTTTTGTGGAGGGACAGATGAAAACCCTGTAACCCCCCCCCCTCCGTTTCTTTTCCCCCCCCTCCCCCGACACGAACGGAAATCCTAGTGCCGGAAATGCCGCATCCCGGTGAAGACCATCGCAAGGCCGGCCGTGTTCGCCGCCGCGATCACCTCGTCGTCGCGGATCGAGCCGCCCGGCTGGATCACGCAGGTCGCGCCGGCCTCGACCGCGGCGAGCAGGCCGTCGGCGAAGGGGAAGAAGGCGTCGCTCGCCACCGCGCTGCCGACCGTCCGCGGCTCGGCCCAGCCGTGCGATTCGGCCGCCTCGCGCGCCTTCACCGCGGCGATGCGCGCGCTGTCGCGGCGGTTCATCTGCCCCGCGCCGATGCCCGCGGTCGATCCGCCCTTGGCATAGACGATCGCGTTTGACTTCACATGCTTGGCGACGGTCCAGGCGAAAAGCGCGTCGGTGAGTTCTTCCTCGGTCGGGGTGCGCTCGGTGACGACCTTGAGGTCGCCGACGCCGATGTGCCCATTGTCGCGGCTCTGCGCGAGCCAGCCGCCGGCGATCGTCTTGAGCATGAGGCCTCCGCGCGCCGGGTCGGGCAGCTCGCCCGTCAGCAGCAGGCGCAGATTCTTCTTTTTCGCGAACACAGCGCGCGCGTCGGCGTCGGCGTCGGGGGCGCAGACGACTTCGGTGAAGATACCGCTGATCAGTTCGGCGGTCGCACCGTCGAGCGGCCGGTTGACCGCGATGATCCCGCCGAAGGCCGACACGTCGTCGCACTTCAGCGCTGCGTCATAGGCCTCGGCGATCGTCGCCGCGGTCGCGACGCCGCACGGGTTCGCGTGCTTGACGATGACGCAGGTCGGGTCGGCCTCGCGGAATTCGGCAACCAGTTCGAGCGCGGCATCGGCGTCGTTGATATTATTGTAGCTGAGCTCCTTGCCCTGCACCTGCTCGGCCTGCGCGATGCCGCGCGCCGCGGGGCCGGCGGGCAGGTAGAGCGCGGCCTTCTGGTGCGGATTCTCGCCATAGCGCAGTTCGTTCGCGAGCTTGGCGGTGAGCGGCAGCGTGTCGGGGAAGAATTTACCCTGGTCGGCGAAGGCGAACCATTGCGCGATCATGCTGTCATAAGTCGCGGTGTGCGCGAAGGCGGTCGCGGCGAGGCGCTTGCGCAGGGTGAGCGTCGTCGCGCCGTCGTTGGTGTCCATCTCGGCGATCAGTGCGGCATAGTCTTCCGGCTCGGTCACGATGCCGACGAAGGCGTGGTTCTTCGCCGACGAGCGCACCATCGCGGGGCCGCCGATGTCGATATTCTCGATGATCGTATCGCGGTCGGCGCCCGACATCACGGTCTGGAGGAAGGGGTAGAGGTTGACGACGACAAGGTCGATCGCCCCGATCCCATGTTCTTCCATCGACGCGACATGCGCCGCGTCGTCGCGCACCGCGAGGATGCCGCCATGAACGGTCGGGTGCAGCGTCTTGACGCGGCCGTCCATCATCTCGGGGAAGCCGGTAAGATCGGAGACGTCGAGGACAGCGTGTCCCGCCTCGCGCAGCGCCTTCGCGGTGCCGCCGGTCGACACAAGCTCGACGCCGTGGCGGACGAGGGCTGCGGCGAGCTCGGCCAGCCCCGCCTTGTCGCTGACGGACAGCAGTGCGCGGCGGACGGGAATCAGGTCGGTCATGGGGAAGGGCCTCGGCTGGCGATGGGATGACGCGGCCCCCCTAGGCGGCTGCGCCCGCTATCGCAAGCCGCGTCGGATCATAAAAGCGCCCGTGTCCCCGCGAAGGCGGGGACCCATCTCCGGTGGGTTCAAGATAGTAGCGGCGGGAGATAGGCACCCGCCTTCGCGGATGCACACAGTTTTTTCACTGTCAGGCTAAAGCCCCAGCGCCGCCGCGATCTGGTCCCAGCGCACCAGTTTGAAGTTCTGGGCCTTGGGAGCGTTGTCGCCATCCTGCGCGAGGAAGATGCCGTCGGGGAAGGCCGGGCCGAAATTGCCCGCGACCGCCTCGATCCCGTCGGTCTCGCTCGTCGCGCCATATTTGCCCGCGGCGACCGCGAAGCGCCCGACATAATCCATGGCCGGCAGGCGGAAGACCGCATAGGCATTATCGCCCTGGCTCGACGCGATCAGGTAGCGCTGGCCCTTGTGGTCGATCGTCGCGAGGCCCTCGACGTCGGCGACGAGGCGCTGGTTGTCGACCGGCGCGACGAGGCGCGCGGTGGCGGTCTTGCCGTTCGGCTTCAGTTCCCAGATGCCGGCGTCTTCCTCGCCCACATACAATGTGTCGCCGTCGAAGACGCAGCCTTCGGACTGGGTCGGGATCTTGTATTCCCATTGCACCGCGAAGTTCGGCGCGCCATCGACCGTCAGCGTGCCGACGCGTACGGTTCCGTCCTTGACGATCAGCGCTGCGGTGATCGGCTGACCCGGCGCACCCTTCCCGAGGCAGAGGCCATAAGCCTCGCCGGTGCCCGCCGCCGCGCGGCCGAGCGATGCGATCGCGGGCTTGCCGGCGTCGAGGCGGAAGACCGCGAGATGCGCGTTCACCCCGTCGTTGCGGTCGCTCGCGACGATGATGTCGCCCGCGACGTCGACATTGTTGACGAGGCCCGCCTGAGTGAAGGCGATGTCCCTGCCGGTCAGGTCATAGACGTGCAGCCCCGCCTTCTTGTCGGTCGCGACGATCAGCGCGCGGTTCGCGTTGGCAGGATCGATCCAGATCGCCGGATCGTCGGCGGCATCAGCGCGGCCGGTGCCGACGGGGTCGGTCTCGCCGCTCGCGGTGACCTGTACGGGAGGAAGGCCGAAGATCGCAGGCTGGCTGGCGGCGCATCCGGCCAGCGCGGACGCAAAAGCGAGTGAAGTCAAAAGCTTCGTTCTGCGGATAGCGGACATCGTTTTTCCCCTGCTTCGAGGCGCACGGCGGCGCGGCTGGCCGCGCCCCGTTCCAGCAAAGTCTCGTGGCGTCAATCCCACAATATTTCTGTCACTTAACCGTCATCGAAGCGTCATCCGGCTCGCCGCAAACTGTCACAGAGCCCCCCTAGAGGCGCGGCAACCATAAAGGGGGTAACGACAAGATGATTCGAACTTTCAGCCTGCACTCCGCCGCCGCCCTCGCACTCGCCACGGCGCTCCTTTCGGCCCCCGCCGCGGCGCAGGACGCACCGATCCCCGCCGCCGAGGAGGATCGCGGCGATGGCACGATCACGACCTCGCAGGACATCGTCGTCCTCGGCAGCGTCGGTTATCGCAACCGCAGCGACGAAGCCGAGCCCGTTCTCTCCTACGACAGCGAATTCTTCCAGCGTTTCGAGCCGCTCACCGCGGGCGACGCGCTGAAGCGTGTACCGTCGGTGACCTTCCTGTCCGACGTCATCGAAAGCGATGGTGCGCGTCTGCGCGGCCTTTCGCCCGGCTATACGCAGATACTGATCAACGGCGAGCGCGTCCCCGGAACCAACAACGACCGCAGCTTCTTCATGGACCGTATCCCCGCCGAACTGATCGACCGCGTCGAGATCGTCCGTTCGTCGTCGGCGCGCCGCACCGGCGATGCGGTCGCGGGCACGATCAACATCCAGCTTCGCGACGGTTATGAGCTCGACGGCGGCTATGTCCGTGCGGGCGCGCTCTATTTCGACGACGAGGAACTCGAGCCCAGCCTCGGCCTCGTCTATGGCGGCGCGGTCGGCCCCGGCCGCCTGCTGATCGGCCTCAACCTGCAGGGGCGCCACAATCCCAAGAAGAAATCGTCGCTTCGTTACGGCGATTCGCCCGAGAACGACCCCGACTTCACCACGAACGAGTTCGACAATCGCGAAGACCAGAGCGACGTTCGCGACGGCAAGGACTATTCGGCGAACGCGAGCTATGAAATTGATGGCGAAACCACCGATTTCCGGATTTCGGGATTCTATGTCCGTACCGATCGCACCGAAACCGAACGCAGCTTCGAATATGACGATCCGACCGCGATCACCGGCCCGCTGCCGACCGGCAATCTCCTGAGCGATAACAGCAATATCGCCGAAATCGACCAGGAGAATTTCAGCATCGACGGGCGCCTCGCGCATCGCTGGTCGCTTGGACAGACGACGCTGAAGGTTGGCTATGCGAAATTCGACGACAAGCGCCGCGAGACCGAGAACCAGATCGACTTCGACGTCGATTATGACGACGACGAAGTACCGGTGTTCGAGCAGGCCTTCACGGCGACCGACATCGTCGACAAGGAATTCACCGTGAAGCTCGATCACGAAATCGAGCTTGGCAACGATATCCAGTTCGTCTTCGGTGGCTATTACCAGAAGAAAAAGCGCAACACGGCGATCCTCGAAGCCGATGGCGAGGAAGAATTTCCGGGCCTCGAAACCAGCTACGACCAGTTCGCCGACAACCCCGACGATCTCGTCTCGCCCTTCGATCCGCTCGAACCCGCGGCCGGGGGCCTCAACCGCATCAGGGAACGGCGCCTCGACGGCTTCGCGCTGGTGCAGGGCAAGTCGGGTGGACTGACGTGGGAGGCGGGTGTCCGCTATGAAACGACGAAGCTCGACATCGACGATTTCACCGATCCCGACGACATCCTGTCGGTCGACAATGATTATGAAAAATGGCTGCCGTCGGCGTCGATCAAGTTCGATCTGACGCCGCATGACCGGATCACCGCATCGGTCGCGCGCACCAATCGCCGCCCCGACTTCAACTATATCTCGCCGGCCTTGCTCGAAGAGGAAGTTGGCGACAGCGACCTGCTCGGCAATCCGTTCCTTGCGCCCGAAATGGCGTGGGGCGTCGATCTTGGCTATGAACGCCGCATCGGCCGCACCGGCGTTGCCGGCATCAACTTCTTCTACCGCGACGTGACCAACCTCATCGAACTGGTCAACACGGGCGAGGAAGGATCGGAAGGCGAGGGCACCTTCATCTACCAGCCGCAGAATGTCGGCGACGGCAAGGTCTATGGCGTCGAGTTCGACCTCTCGACCGACCTTGGCTTTATCGGCCTGCCGAATACCGGCATCTTCGGCAATGTCTCCTGGCTCGACAGCGAGATCACCGATTTCTTCGGCAAGCGCCGTTTCAACGGCCAGTCGGATTATGTGTACAATGTCGGCTTCATCCAGGACATTCCGTCGTGGGGCGTCGCGTTCGGGGTGACGCATCGCAAGCAGGGCGCAGCTTATGATCGCGTGATCGGCGAGGAAATCCGCACGACCTATGGCGCCGACCTCGAAATCTTCGTCGAAAAGCGGATCGGCAGCAATTTCACGATCCGCGCGGTCGGATCGAACCTGCTGAACGGCAAGAAGCGCGAAGCGTTCAACAAGTTCGACAATCTCGAGGACCAGCTCGATCGCGATTTCGACGAATATGAACTCGAAAGCGAAAAGGCGGGTCCCGTCTTCCAGCTGATGGCGCGCTACGCTTTCTAGGGGGTTCCGGCGGCCGGCGCTCAGTCCCTGGGGCGTCGGCCGTGGGACAGAAAGCTGACGGTCCCTTCTTCGTCATCCCGGATCAAGTCCGGGATGACGATGCCGTTAAAGTCGCGGGCCGACCGATCGCTGGCACGACGGCGCCTACCCGATATGCTTGAAGATCCAGCCGATGCTGGCGCCGCCCGCAGGCGCATTGCCGGTGACGACGAGCTGCTCGGTCGGGTGCGGCCGGCCCTCACCGTCGACCCACAGGCTCTGCTCGATGTCGAGCGCGCCGCCGGAGGTGCGGAACTGCCACAGCGGACCGCCGTTTATGCGCAGCAGCGCGCCCAGCCTGTCGGCGGTCATGCTGGCCGAGATATGCGGCCCGAGGTGGAAGCGCAGCGTGAAGCCCTTGTCGCCCTTGCGCCGCGTCCGCGGGGCGGGGAGCAGCATATCCTCCCCGCGCAGCTCGCGGCCGTTGGGCGAGAGGATCAGCAGGCGGCGGTGGATCAGGCCGTGGCGCCGCGCATAGCCGTCGTGGCTCATCTCGACGCGGCTGCCCTGCGGCGTCTCGCGCCGATCGAGCTCGACCTCGGTGACGCCCTTGCCGAGTGAGCCATTCGCGAGGATCGCGGTCGAATTGCTGTCGCCGAGCGTCAGCGTCGAATGCGCCGCGGTGGTGCGGAGGCCACGCGCCAGGTCTGCGGGGATGGTCGCGCCGGTCAGCGCCGCGCCACCGCAATTGACGACGATCCGCTCGTCGCCGTCGCTGAGTTCGAAAGCGAGGGTCGAGGCGCAGCCCGCTTCGGTCACCCGGGCAATGGGGGGAGGCGCCGCATCGGCGAGCAGCACGACCTTGTTCGCAACGAGCCGCTGATAGCCCCAGTCGCGCGCCTGTTTGAGCGGCCGGGTGCGCACACCGCTCGCCTCGACGATCGCGTGCACATAGGCGGCAGATGTCGCGCCGCTTCCCTGCCAGCTGCCCATGCCGCCGTCGCTATGGACGAGACCGAGCAGCGCGGGCACCGCGCGTGCGAGCACTTCCTGGACGAAGGGGGGCACCTCCATGCGGCGCATGTCATAGATTTTCGCGAGCATCGACAGCGCCATGATCGCATCGAGCTGCGCCTGCGGCGAGCGCGAGATATTGCCGCCGTCGGCGTAAAAGCTGGTTTCGAGGACCTTGCGCAGCCCCGCTTCGCCGAACACCTGCCGCGGCTCGCCGCCGGGCATCAGCAGCGACGCGGCAACGATGCCGACCCATGCGACCATCTGGCCGGTGCCCGGGCGCGTCTTGTCGGCGACCCGGTCGAGATGACGCGCCGCGCGCGCGAGGTGGTTGAGCACCGCCGGGCGATAGACGAGGTCGCTCGACGAGAGGATCAGCGGTGCGTGCGCCGCCCAGAAGAGGATGCGCCACGCGGTATTGTCGGCCTTCCACGCGGGTTCGCTCACCGTCTCGCCGTGCGTGCCGAGCCAGTGGCGCACCACGGCTTCAGCGATCGGGGCGCCGTCGGCGCGCGAGCCGGCCCCGGCAAGGTCGCGCAACCAGGCGAAGCTGTGGAGATAGTCGGCGAAGGCCGGCGCAACGCTCAGCGCCGCAAAATCGAGCTCGCCGAGCGGAAGCTTTAATCCGCGGTGCAGGAAATGGCCGGCGCGGATTGCAGTGCCGGCGCGCGTGTCGCCGGGCACCGGATCGGCCGGCACGCCGAGCAGCTTGAGCGGGAAGCGACCCTTTAGCCGGAACGCATGAAGCGGTGTGCGCCAGGTCAGCCGCGTGATCGCATTGGCCACGCGGTCGCCGAGCGAAAGCCCCTTGTCGGCGGGCAGGCGAATCAGCCTTTTGCCGGGCTCGATCGTATCGTCGAGCGGCGGACTGTCCTCACCGGGATCGAGCGGCGGATCGGCAGGGGCAGAGGTCAATGGTCTCCCCTCCATCGATCAGGTTCCGCGCAGCCGCCGGATATTGTCGGCATAAGCCTCTGGCCCGCCCTTGAAGGTCGCGGTGCCCGCAACGAGCACGTCGGCGCCCGCCGATATTGCGAGCGGCGCGGTGCCCGCGTCGATGCCGCCATCGACCTCGAGCCGGATATCGCGGCCCGATTTCTCGATCATCTTCCTGACCGCCTCGATCTTGCGGAGCTGGCTCGAAATGAAGCTCTGGCCGCCGAAACCCGGGTTGACGCTCATGATCAGGACGAGGTCGATGTCGTCGATGAGGTAATCGAGCATCTTTGCCGGCGTCGCGGGATTGAGCGATACGCCCGCCTGCTTGCCCAGCGACTTGATGTGCTGGACGGTGCGGTGGATGTGCGGTCCCGCCTCGGGGTGGACGGTGATGATGTCGGCGCCCGCGGCGGCAAAGGCGTCGAGGAAATGGTCGACGGGCGATATCATCAGATGGACGTCGAAGGGCAGCGCCGAGTGCGGGCGCAACGCCTTCACGACCATCGGGCCGATCGTCAGGTTGGGCACATAATGGCCGTCCATCACGTCGATATGCACCCAGTCGGCGCCCGCCGTCTCGATCGCGCGCACTTCCTCTCCCAGCCGCGCGAAATCGGCGCTGAGGATCGACGGGGCGATGCGGACGGGGGTGGTCGGGCCGGTCATGACCATCGGCCTTAACCATCTAGCGAGTCGGGGGCAAGCGGGCGGAAAGCGCTATCGGCGGCTATCCCCAAGAAAAGTGGCCGGGCGCCTATCGCCAGCGCCAGCCGCCCTCGGTTTTCGCGCGGTAGATCGGCATCGGGGCTACGCCGGCGAGAACGACGAGGATGGTCATCAGCGCGGGTCGATCCCTGAAGAGCCACGCGAGGCCCGCGATCATCGTGATGTGGAGGGCCATGAAAAACCAGCCCTCCCAGACGAACGGCAGGCCGGTACCATAGCCATGGCGCTTGGCACGAAACCAGGCGCTCTTTCGCATGAACAGGTGAAGCATATCAACTCTCCTCCTTGGGCGGGCGACCGCGTTTCGGCGCTTCCGATTGCCTGACGCGCACGCCGCGTCGTCCCAGCGCCTCGCGCAGCAAAATTTCGATCTCGGCATTGGCGCTGCGCAATTCGGCCGCGGCCAGCCGCTCGATCGCCGCGTAGAGCGCGGGATCGAGACGGAGGGCAAAGGCTTTTCTGGACTGCGCAGCCATCGTCCGTACTCAGTAGAGCGAGCCCGTGTTGACGACGGGCTGCGTGTCGCGTTCGCCGCAGAGGACGACCATCAGGTTCGACACCATCGCCGCCTTGCGCTCGTCGTCGAGGTCGACGACATTCTTCTCCGACAGGTGCTGGAGCGCCATCTCGACCATCGTCACCGCGCCCTCGACCAGCTTCTTGCGCGCCGCGATCACCGCCTCGGCCTGCTGGCGGCGCAGCATCGCGCCCGCGATCTCGGGGGCATAGGCGAGATGCGTCAGCCCGCATTCATCGACCGTGATGCCCGCGACGCTCAGCCGTTCGATCAGCGCCTTGCGCAGCTCCTCGCCGCCCTCGTCATGATTGCCGCGAAGCGTGATTTCCTGATGTTCAATATCGTCATAGGGATAGCGCGAGCCGCTCGAGCGTACTGCGGCCTCGATCTGCGCCATCACGAATTCCTTGTAATCCTCGACGTCGAACAGCGCCTGCGCGGTGTCGGTGACGCGCCACACGACCTGCGCCGCCATCTCGATCGGATTGCCGCGCAGATCGTTGACCTTGATCTTGTCCGAAACGACGTTGTTCGCGCGCACCGCGATCTTCTTGCGGCTGAGCCACGGCAGCACCCAGCGCAGCCCTTCCTCGCGGTCGGTGCCCTTATAGGCGCCGAACAGCTGGATCGCGGCCGCTTCATTGGGGTTGATCAGATAAAAGCCGCAGAGGATCAGCATGCCGATCACCCCCGACAGCGCGACGACCGCCCATTTCCACCCGACCATGACGTCGGCATTGGCATTGGTGACAGCTGCCCAGATGGCGATGCCGAGCAGCAGCAGCCAGATCAGCAGCATCAGATAACCGCTTTGCGTTGCGGCACGCGTCTCGCGGCTGCGGTTCAGCGCGGGGCTTGCATTCTCGACCATATTTCCCTCCGAATCGATCGATATAAAGATGATATCATATTTATATCGAATCAAGCGGCGGTCAACGGGATTTCGTGCAGGACGTCTGCCGGCTCCGGAGCGGCGCCTCGGATCCGGGCCGGAAAGTCTCGAGAGTCTGATGACATTGGCTTGAAATCATCATTGCGAGGACCCCGGACTTGATCCGGGGGACGAAGCAATCTCCAGCTATCGTGCTGCACGATCACAGGCTGGAGATTGGTTGGCCTACGGCCGCCTTCGGCACCGCTCTGCTCACAATGACGGAGTGGTTCAGTCTCATGTCATCAGGCGCTAACGCGCCCGCGCGGCTTGGTACGTAATGTCGGTCATCAGCTTGCGGAACAGCACCGCGCCTGCGGTGCCCGACGCTTTCAGCGCGCGCTCGCAATCGAGAAGACGGCTCATCAGCCGCGCGATACGCACCGAATCCCATATGTGAAGCTGCGCCGTCACCGCGTCGCGCTCTTTCCAGAAAATGCCGCTCGTCCGCGCCGACACGACCGTTGCGGGATGCGCGCCGGCGTCGACCTCGGCGCGCAGGCGCGCGAGCGCGAGCGCGCGGATCGCCAGTGCGCGGATGATGCGGATTTCGGCGACGCCGACCGCGGCTGCGGTCGCGAGCATTTCGGGCAGTTCGCGCACTTTCCCGCCGAGCGCGATATTGATGCACTCGCTGACATCCTCCTCATGCGTCGCAGCGCCGAGCGCGGCAATATCGGCGGCCGTCACCTGCCGCTGCCGGTCGGGGCCCGCGTCGAGATAGAGCGCGATCTTCTCGATCTCGCGCCGCATCAGCGCCTGGTCGCCCGAGACGAGGTCGACGAGCAGTTGCGCATCGGCATTGGCGATCCGGAGGCCCTGCTCCTGCCCCGCCGCCATCGCGATCCCGACCAGCGCGCGCCGGTCGGGCTGGTAGCAGATCGCCGCGACCGCATGATCCGAACCTTCGACGAGCTTGACGAGTTTCGACTTGGCGGTGACCGACGCGCCGGTCGCAACCACCGGGTTGATCGCGGTTTCGGCGGCGAGCAGCGCCTCGACGGCGGCGAGACTGTCATCGCCGCTGCCCGTGAGTTCGAGCCGGATGATGCGGCTCGGCGAAAAGAGCGACATTGACGCGGCTTCGGCGGCGAGCAGCGACGGATCCTGCGACAGCTGCGCGCCCGTCAGGTCGAGCCGTTCGGCGTCCTTGCCCGCAAGGCCGATCAGATGGTGTGCAACGGCCTCCATCGTCGCCTCGTCGGGACCGGTCAAAAGGGTAAAGCGAACCGCCGGGTCGAGGCGCGTCTGGCGTTCGAGGTCGGCGGGTTTGACGCTCTTCATTGCCCGGCGGGCGGGGGAGCAGCCGGCGCAGCCGTCGGCCGCCCGCCGCCGCGGTTCGCGTAAACCGCGAGGCGCGCGACGATCTGGTCGGCGACGCCCGAGGCGAGCCGTTCGAGCGCGGTCGATTCGGCGGCGATCGTCGCATATTCGCTGCCGACGACGTCGATCCCCGCGTCCTGCGCGGCGGTTGCGTCGAGCAGCACTTCGCCCGACGCGGCGTCGACGAGCTGGTAGCGCGCGCGCAGCGTGCGGCGCTCACGCGTTACCGTATCGTCGGCACGGACGCCGAAGCCGGTGATCGAATCCTCGAGCCGCACGTCGAGGCGGAGGCGCTTGCCCGCGCCTTGGCCGCCCTGGGTCGCCTGCAACCGGTCGCGCAGCGCGTTGCGGACGAGCCAGCCCGAATGTCCCTCGATCGGCGCGACGTCGACGTCGGCAAGCACCTGCGCCACCGCGCCCTTGCTGCCGTTCGCGTAGAGCGGGCGCAGACCGCAGCCGCCGAGCATCAGCGAGGCGGCGACGAGCGAGGAGGTCAGGAGCGCGCGCATATCAGGGTACGATATTCACCAAACGGTCGGGCACCACAATCACCTTCTTCGGCGCCGCCCCGGCGAGCAGCTCGACGATGCGCGGACGCGCGAGCGCCGCGGCTTCGGTCGAATCCTTGTCGAGACCCTTGGCGATCGTCATCGTATCGCGCAGCTTACCCGCCATCTGGATCGCGATTGTCACCTCGTCATCGACGAGCAGTGCCGGATCGGCGGCGGGCCATGCGGCGTCGGCGATCATCGCGGCCGTGCGCTGGCTGCCGGGCAGCGTGGCCCATGCCTCTTCGGCAAGATGCGGCATCATCGGCGCGACGAGCAGGATCAACGTGCGGCACGCCTCGGCGCGCGTCGCCGACGGCTGCGCCTTCTCGATCTCGTTCGCGAGCGCGTGGATCTTGGCGACGGCCTTGTTGAAGCCGAGCGCCTCGATGTCGGCGGCGACACCGGCGATCGTCTGATGAAGCTTGCGCGCGAGCGCCTTGTCTTCCAAACCGTCGCCGGCCTTTTCGGTGTCGCCGAAGATGCGCCACAGGCGCTGGACGAAGCGCCACGCGCCCTCGATCCCCGCCTCGCTCCACGGCAGGTCGCGCTCGGGCGGGCTGTCGGACAGCATGAACCAGCGCGCGGCGTCGGCGCCGTACTGGTCGAGGATGGCGTCGGGATCGACGACATTCTTCTTCGACTTCGACATCTTGATCACACGGCCGATCTCGACCGGAGCGCCGTCGGTGGTCAGCGTCGCGCCCTCGGCGCCGCGCTCGACCTCGTCGGGGGTGAAGAAGAGCGGCGGCAGGCCTTCGCCCTGCGGCCGGCTATAGGTCTCGTGCGTCACCATGCCCTGCGTGAACAGGCTCGCGAACGGCTCCTTGATGTCGATCATCCCCAGCTTGTTGAGCGCGCGCGTCCAGAAGCGCGCGTAGAGCAGATGGAGGATCGCATGCTCGATGCCGCCGATATACTGGTCGACGGGCAGCCAGCGGCGGATCACCTCGGGATCGAAGGGCTTGTCCGCCGGCGCCGAGGCGAAGCGCAGGAAATACCAGGAGGAATCGACGAAGGTGTCGAGCGTGTCGGTCTCGCGCACCGCTTCGCCGCCGCAGCCCGGGCATTGGACATGCTTCCACGTCGGATGGCGGTCGAGCGGATTGCCCGGGACCGAGAAATCGGCATCCTCGGGCAGCACGACGGGGAGCTGGCTCTTCGGCACCGGCACCATGCCGCACGCGGGACAATGGATGAAGGGGATCGGCGTGCCCCAATAGCGCTGGCGCGAGACGCCCCAGTCGCGCAGGCGCCATACGGTCGTACCCTTGCCCCAGCCTTCATGCTCGGCGCGCGCGATGACGGCCGCCTTGGCCTCGTCGATCGTCATGCCGTCGAGGAAGTGGCTGTTCACCAGCTTGCCGGGGCCGGTATAAGCCTCGGAATCAGTAAAGTGCTGCGCGGTCTCGTCGCCATCGGCAATCACGCGATGGACGGGCAGTTCATATTTATGCGCGAAATCGAAGTCGCGCTGGTCGTGCGCGGGGCAGCCGAAAATCGCACCGGTGCCATAGTCCATCAGCACATAGTTCACGACCCAGACGGGCAGGTGCCAATCGGGATCGAGCGGATGCTCGACCGAAAGGCCCGTGTCGAAGCCCAGTTTCTCGGCGGTGTCGAGCTGTTCGGCGGCGGTGCCCTGACGGCGGCATTCCTCGATGAACGCGGCGAGTTCGGGCGAATCCTTCGCGAGGCGTTCGGCAAGCGGATGGTCGGGCGAGATCGCGGCGAAGCTTGCGCCGTAGAGCGTGTCGGGGCGCGTCGTGAAGACGTCGAAACCGACCGCGCCGCCGGCGAGCCGGAACGAGAATTCGAGCCCCTGCGACTTGCCGATCCAGTTTTCCTGCATCAACCGCACCTTGTCGGGCCACTGGTCGAGGCTGGCCAGCCCGGCGAGCAGTTCGTCGGCGAAGTCGGTGATCTTCAGAAACCACTGCGACAGTTTCTTCTTCTCGACGAGTGCGCCCGAGCGCCAGCCGCGACCGTCGATCACCTGCTCGTTCGCGAGCACGGTCATGTCGACGGGGTCCCAATTGACGTAACTTTCCTTGCGCGTGACAAGCCCCGCGGCGAACAGGTCGAGGAACAGCGCCTGTTCCTGCCCGTAATAGTCGGGCTCGCACGTCGCGAGCTCGCGGCTCCAGTCGATCGCGAGGCCGAGGCGCTTCAGCTGCGAGCGCATCGACGCGATATTGTCGCGCGTCCAGCCGCCGGGGTGGACGCCCTTTTCCATCGCGGCGTTCTCGGCGGGCATGCCGAACGCGTCCCAGCCCATCGGGTGGAGGACGTCGTGGCCCGTCATCCGCTTGAACCGGGCGAGCACGTCGCCCATCGCATAGTTGCGGACGTGGCCCATGTGGATGCGCCCCGAGGGATAGGGGAACATCTCGAGGATATAGGCCTTCGGCTTGTCGGCATTGTCGGTCGTGGCAAAGCTGTTCGCCGCCTCCCACGCCTGTTGCCAGCGGGCGTCGGCGGCGAGGGCGCCAAAGCGCGGTTCGCGGGTCATTCGTCGGTTACCCCGTTAGTCTGTCTGAGCGGGCGCGCGAGGCGCGCCGCCGGATTAGTCCCTGATGGCGCTGCGACGCAGGTCGCGGGCGCGGGTGAGGATGATTTCCTCGAGCTTCTGGACCGTCGCTGCCTGCACCGGGGCGTCGACCCAGGCGCCGCCCTGCGACACTTGCCGCGACGCCGCGACGCGCAGCGCGTCGGCGCGCAGGTCCTGGTCGAGGATCGACACGGTGACCTTCATCCGCTCGCCGGGGTTCGACGGGTTCGCATACCAGTCGGTGATCACGACGCCGCCCGCCGAATCGGCCTGGAGCAACGGCATGAACGACAGCGCGTCGAGCGAGGCGCGCCACAAATAGCTGTTCACCCCGATCGTCGTCACCTGGCTGGCGGCGAGGTCGGCGCGCGGCCGTTCCTTGTTTGCGCAAGCCGAAAGGCCAAGCGCCGCAAGTCCGAACAGCGCGGCTGCGGCCGCACGACGGCCAAGCCTGGCAGGGACGGAAAGCTGGGACATGCGATAGCACCTTATTATTGAGCCCGCCCGACGTTTGGAAATCGGCCGCGCAGAACGGAATTGCCAGCGTCTCTATCGCCCTTGCCTCCATCGGGCAAGCGCAGCAATTCCGGTCACCCGGCCGTTCAGATTCTGGTCAGATTCGATACGCACTGTGACGATCGCGCAACAATTTTCGCAAAAAGCGGAATCGTTGCAAAGATTTGGCGGGATTCACTGGAATTCCGGCGCCGGGAGTCTTATCTGGCGAGTCGATTGGGGTTGGAGTCGCTAAAGTCATGGTCTGTGTACCGCGACATTTCTGGAAGGGAGGCGTCACCGCTTTGGCGGTGGCTTCGCTCGCGCTCCCGCCGGCCCTCGCGGCGATGTCGCGCACCGACCGCATCCGCGACACGGCGCTTTCCGAAACCCTGCTTGGCCAGTTCACTCCCGCTTCGGGCGATCCGCGCCTGATTGCGCGCTACGCCAGAATGTCGGCCGAGCAGCGTGGCAATTTCAGCTTCACTCCCGCGCTCACCGACCAGGGCCGCAAGAACCGCGCGATCACCGTCGTGATCCGCGCCCGCGACGATGCGTCGAGCGCGGCGCGCACTTCGGCGCTCGCGGCGGGCCGGACTGCGCCGGTCGCGATCGCACCGGTCAAATATAACCTCGGCGCCTCGGTCGGCTTCGAGAAGTTCGTCACACCGACGCTGCCGCGCGGCACTGATCTGCGCAACCTGCCGGTCGCGAAGGCGCCCGAACAGGAAGAGAAAAAGTCACGCTTCGCCACGCGTATGGTGAACCGCCCAAGCGACCCGAGCGGGGCAACCGATCGCGTCACCGCTCCCGGCGAGGCGTCCGCCGTCGATGTCGTCAGCAGCTATCGCCTGACCAAGAACATCGATGTCACGGCCGGTGTTCGCTACAAGAGCGACGATCGCGTCGAGCCGCTCACCGATTCGCGGCGCGACAGCCAGGCGGTTTATGTCGGAACCAAGTTCCGTTTCTGACGCGCCTGGCGCTTCGCCGCCTTTTCTTCCCACGCATCGATTGCCGCCCAGCCGGGATTGATTCCGCTTGCGCGTCTTAACGCGCGTGCGCGCGCCGCTGTCATGCCGCCGAGCGCGATGGCCGGTGCTTCCGACAGGCGCGCCAGCCGCAGCCAGGCCCCGCGGCCGAGTGCGGGCGCGCCGGGATGTGAGCGGGTCGGATGAAGCGGCGAGATGAAGACGATTGCTGCGCCGGCGCGCCGCGCGGCACGGGCCTCGCGCGCGTTATGGACGGGCATCGTGACCGGCAGGGCGAGCCGGTGCGCCTGCGCCGCAAGGTGCGCGTCGTGCTGGCGCAGATGGACGCCATCGGCGCCCCAGCGGTGCGCCCTGCCAGGCGTCCCGGCGAGCAGGATGGTGAGCCCGCGCGCCCGCGCGGTCCGTATCAGCCGCCGGAGCAGGCGCCAGCGGTCACCCTGAGCCAGCCCGTCGTGCCGGAGGATGATGCCGCTGCCGGGCGGCAGCAGCGCCGCGAGTTCGACAAGCCGGACCTTCGTCCGCTCGTCGCTGAACAGCCAGAGTTTCGGCAGGGGGTGGCGCGGGCGCATCGCGCTTTCTATAGGCGCGTCGCGAGCGCGCGCAACGCGCGGGATGGAACGAGATGATGAGCGAAACAGCGGGCCGGCTGGCCGAAGTGCAGGGCCATATCGCAGACGCGGCGAGGCGTGCGCAGCGCAAGGCGGAAGATATCTGCCTGATCGCGGTTTCCAAAACGCACGACGCCGGGGCGATCCGTCCGCTGATCGCCGCGGGTCAACGCCATTTCGGCGAGAATCGCGTGCAGGAAGCGGCCGGGAAATGGCCCGGACTGCGCGCCGAAACGCCCGATGTCGTGCTGCATCTGATCGGCCAGCTGCAATCGAACAAGGCAGAGGAAGCGGTCGAATTGTTCGACGCGATCCATTCGGTCGACCGCAGCTCGCTGGTGCAGGCGCTGGCCAAAGCCTGCGCCAAGGCCGGCAAGTGGCCGCAGCTGTTCGTGCAGGTCAATATCGGCGACGAGGAGCAGAAGGGCGGATGCGCGGTCGCGGACCTGCCTGCGCTGCTGGCCGAGGCAAAGGACGCCGGGCTGACGATCGACGGGCTGATGGCGATCCCTCCTGCCGACATCGAGCCCGCGCCCTATTTCGCGCTCCTCGATGAACTGGCAGCGCGCCACGCACTGCCCCTCCGCTCGATGGGCATGAGCGGCGACTATGAGACCGCGGTGATGCTGGGCGCGACGCATGTGCGCGTCGGCACGGCGCTCTTCGGCGCGCGCGATTAGGCCGGGTTCCCAAAACAAAGGGGACGAAATCGCCCCCTTTGCCTCCCCGGTATTGTTCGCCTATTCGGTCGGAAAGCCGCGCTTTTTCAAGAGCGCCTTCACATCGGGATCGCGGCCGCGGAAGGCGCGATAGGCCTCGGCGCGGTCGGTCTCGTTGCCGGTCATCAACAGGATCGTGCGGAACTTGTCGGCGACGCTGCGGTCCCACGGGCCGCCCGCTTCGGTGAACGCCGCCCAGGTGTCGGCGTCCATCGTTTCGGACCACAGATAGCTGTAATAGCCTGCCGAATAGGCATCCGAGCTGAACAGATGACCGAACTGCGGCAGGCGGTGCCGCATCACGATTTCCTTCGGCATGCCGATTTCGGTGAGCGTCTCGCGCTCGAACTTGTCGACGTCGGTCGGCGGCGTCTTGCGGTCGTGCAGCTTCATGTCGACGATCGCGCTCGAGAGGTACTCGACCGTCGAGAAACCCTGGTTGAACTTGTCCGACGCGATGATCTTGTCGACCAGCGCCTGCGGCATCGGCTCGCCCGTCTTGTAGTGCGTCGCATATTTCGACAGCACCTCGGGGGTCATCAGCCAATTCTCGTTCACCTGACTCGGATATTCGACGAAGTCGCGCGGCACCCCGGCGAGCGCCGGGTAGTTGATGTGCTGCAGCAGATAATGGATGCCGTGGCCAAATTCGTGGAACAGGGTCTGCGCGTCGTCGAGGCTGATCAGCGTCGGCTCGCCCTTCGCGGCTTCGGTGAAATTATTGTTGTTCGACGCGAGGACATTGCGTGTCCCGCCGAGCATCTGCTGGCTGCGATAGGTTGTCATCCACGCGCCCGAACGTTTCCCGTCGCGCGCGAAATTGTCGAGGTAGAAGACGCCGACATTCGCGTTCGTCTTGAGGTTATAGACCTCGAAGGTGCGGACCTTGGGGTCGAAGACGGGGATCGTGCCCGTATTTTCGCGGAAGCCGAGGTCATAGAGCTGGCCCGCTGACCAGAACATCGCATCGCGCAGCTTGTCGAGCTGGAGGTACGGTTTCACCTCGCTTTCATCGAGGTCGTACTTCGCCTTGCGGACCTTCTCCGAATAGAAGCGATAGTCCCACGGCTCGATGGTGATCTTCGGACCCTTGCCGGCCTTGGCTTCGGCGTCGGCGATCGCCTGCATGTCGGCGACCTCTTCCTTCACGCGCGCGACGGCGGCGGGCCAGACCTTCATCATCAGCCCCATCGCCGCTTCGGGGGTCTTCGCCATCGTGTCGGCCATGCGATAATGCGCGTGGGTCGGGAAACCGAGCAGCTCGGCGCGCTGCTGGCGCAGCTTCAGGATTTCGGCGATGGTCGAATTGGTGTCATTGGCATCGCCATTGTCGCCGCGGCTGATGAACGCCTTGTAGACGCGCTCGCGAAGCGCGCGGTTGGTCGCGCCCTGCAATACGGGCTGCGCCGACGAGCGCGTGTTCTTGATCGCCCACTGGCCGGGCTTGCCCTGCGATTCCGCGGCCGACGCGAGCGAGGCGACGAAGGCGGGTTCGAGGCCCGCGAGTTCGGCCTTGTCGGTGACGAAGGTATAGAGCTTCTCGTCGCCGAGCAGCTTCGACGAAAAAGCCGAGAACAGACCCTCGAGCTTCGAGTTCATCTCGACGAGCTTTGCCTTGTCGGCGGGCGACAGGTTTGCGCCGTCGCGCACCATCTCGTCATAGCTGCGCTCGACGATGCGGATCTGCTGCGCGTCGAGCCCGCTCGACTTCCGCTTGTCGTACACCGCCTTGTAGCGCGCGAAGAGCTTCGGATCGAGGAACAGTTCGGTGTAGAAGGTGGTGAGCTTGGGGCTCCACTCGGCGTCGATATCCTCGACGCGGTCGTTCGATTTGTTCGACGTCTGTACGCCCCACAGCGCGAACAGCCGCTCCATCGTGTCGCCCGCGAGCTGCATCGGGACATGCGTGTTCTCGAAGGTCGGCGCTGCGGGATTGTCGATCACCGCCTGCACCTCGGCCTTCACTTCGGCCATGCCCCTGGTGAAGGCATCGGGGAACAGCTCGGGGTCCATCTTGTCCCACGGCGGCACCCCTTCATAGGGCCCGGTCCAGGGCGCAAGCATCGGGTTGGCGCCCGCGGGGGCGGTGGCGGCCGGCTTGGCGGCGGCGGTCGGTTCGGCGGCGGTTGCGATGGTCATCTGGCTATAACCCACCATCATCGCGGTGGATGCAAGCAGGATCGACAAATGACGGGCATAAGGCTGCGCGGCGCGCGACATCGATAAATCTCCCCGGAGGATAAGGTTTCGGACGAAACCATGTCGGCGGCCGTCTTAACCGGATATGACAGCGGTGTGCAAGAGTCGGGCAGGCTTGATCGATCCTCCCTGTGACCGCAGGCCATGGGGAGGGGGACCATCGCCGCGGGCGATGGTGGAGGGGCGGCAAGTTCGCGTCATGGCCTTTCCGTCAGCGGCTATGCCGCTGCCACCTCCCCATGGCCTGCGGCCACAGGGAGGATATTCATCCCGCAAACATCGGCTGGACCAATCCCGGCACATCGACGCGGAAGCTGAAGACGCCGCCCGCATGCGGCTGCGCCTTGCGCTCCTCGTCGGTGAGATTCTTGCCCGCGCTGGTGACGAAGGCGGTCTTGAGGTCGGGCCCGCCGAACGCGATCATCGTCGGGCGCTGCACCGGCATTTCGATCGTTTGCAGCAACTCGCCCGCAGGCGAGAGGCGCACGACGCGCCAGCCGTCCCACAGCGCCGACCAGTAACAGCCCTCGGCATCGACCGCGGCGCCGTCGGGGCGGCCATGGCCGAATTCGAACTGGTGAAAGATGCGGCCGTGGCTCAGCGTGCCCGCGGCCGGGTCGACGTCATAGACGCGGACGGCATGGGTCGGCGTGTCGGCGTGGTAAAAGGTGCGGCCGTCGGGGCTGAACGCGGCGCCGTTGCTCGTCGTCAGCCCGCCGAAGATTTCGGTGAGCGAGCCGTCGGGGTCGAGGCGGTAGAGCGTCGCTGTCGGGTTTGCCTTGTCGCTCGTCAGGCTGCCCACCCACAGGCGGCCGAGGGCATCGACGCGTCCGTCGTTGAAGCGCTGCTCGGGCTTGTCGGCGAGCACTGCGGGACCGAAGGGGCGCGGCGCGGCGCCCCACGCGTCGATCAACGCGCAGCCATTCTCGAGCGCGGCGACAAGGCCGCCCTGTGCGCGCGGTGCGATGCAGCCAATCTGTTCGACAAGCTCCATCACCTCGTCGGCGCCCGTTGCGGGGTCGGTACGATGGATTTTGTGGCCGTCGATATCGACCCAATAGAGGCGCGATTCGGCGGCGTGCCAGACGGGCGATTCGCCGAGCAAGGCGCGGGCGTCGAGAAGCAGTTGGACCATGCCGGGGTCTTAGCGCGGCCGGCCAGGGCTGCCCAGCGGCTGCAAACCTATTCGAGCCTCACGGCGCCCGAAACAATGGATTCCGGATCAAGTCCGGGATGACGAGGAAAGATGAAGGGGCGACGAAAGAGTTTTCTGCCGTAGCGTCTTTCCGCTTGACGTGCACGTAAACGTAAGGTCTCTTGAGCGGGAAAGATGCGGCCGACTCCCCGCTCGCGTTCGGCTGCGCAAGGGAAAGGAAAATGATGTCGCTCGATAACCTCTCGCGCTCGGCCTATGGCGAGGATCATGAAGCGTTCCGCGCGACGGTGCGCCAGTTCCTCGAAAAGGAAGTCGCGCCGAACGCTGCGCAATGGGCCGAAGACAAGATCGTCCCCAAGTCGATCTGGCCCAAGGCGGGCGAGCTCGGCATGCTGTGCCCGACGGTTCCCGAGGAATATGGCGGGCTCGGCCTCGATTTCGGCTATAATGCGATCGTCGACGAGGAAAGCGCCTATTACGGTCGCGCGACGACCGGCTTTTCGCTCCAGTCGGACATCGTCACCTCCTATATCGTCAAATATGGCAGCGAGGAGCAGAAGAAGCACTGGCTGCCCAAGATGGTCTCGGGTGAGGTGATTACCGCAATCGCGATGACCGAACCCGGCACCGGCTCCGACCTTCAGGGGATGCGCACGACCGCGAAGAAGGACGGCAATCATTATGTCATCAACGGGTCGAAGACCTTCATCACCAACGGCCAGAATGCCGACCTGATCCTCGTCTGCGTCAAGACCGACACCGAGGTCGAGCCGGCGTGGAAGGGCGTGTCGATCGTGCTCGTCGAGGCCGATCGCGACGGCTTCGAGCGCGGGCGCAACCTCGACAAGATCGGGCAGGACGAGGCCGACACGTCCGAGCTCTTCTTCAACGACGTCCGCGTGCCGATCACCAACTGCCTCGGCGAAGAGGGGCAGGGCTTCATCTATCTGATGAGCGAGCTGCCGCAGGAACGCCTGTCGATCGCGGTTTCGGCGCAGGCGTCGGCGCAGCGCGCCTTCGACGACACCGTCGAATATACGCGCGAGCGCAAGGCGTTCGGCAAGCCGATCCTCGATTTCCAGAACAGCCGCTTCGTCCTCGCCGACCTCAAGGCCAAGCTTCAGGTCGGCTGGGCGCACCTCGACTGGGCGCTCGCACGCCACATGAAGAAGGAACTGACCCCCGAGGAGGGCGCCGCGGCGAAGCTGTGGCACACCGACCTGCAGTGGGAGGTGATGGACAAGTGCCTCCAGCTGTTCGGCGGTTCGGGTTACATGAACGAATATCCGATCGCCCGTGCGTGGCGCGCGGCGCGCGTGACGCGCATCTTCGGCGGTACGAACGAAATCATGAAGGAACTGATCGGGCGGAAGCTCTGACCCGACAAGCGCAGGAAAGGAATTCTCCCATGGCTACAGCCTATATCGTTGACGCCGTCCGAACCGCGGGCGGCAAGCGCGGCGGTCGCCTCGCGGGCGTGCATCCCGTCGACCTCGGCGCCGCGGTGTTCGACGCGATCGTCGACCGCAACGACTTCGATCCGAAGGCGATCGAGGATGTCATCACCGGCTGCGTGTCGCAAGGCGGTCAGCAGACGATGGACCTCGGCCGCAACGCCGTGCTCGCCTCGAAGCTCCCCGACTCGATCCCCGCCGTCACGATCGACCGCCAATGCGGATCGTCGCAGCAGGCGATGATGTTCGCGGCGCAGGGCGTGCTGTCGGGCACGCAGGACATGGTGCTGGCGAGCGGCATCGAGAGCATGACGCGCGTGCCGATGGGCAGCGTCGCGACCCTGTTCATGAAGGAAGGGCTCGGCAATTATAAGTCGCCGCGGCTCGAGGAAAAATATCCCGGCATCATGTTCAGCCAGTTCATGGGCGCCGAAATGATCGTCAGGAAGCACGGCTTCACCAAGGACGACCTCGACGCCTTCGCCCTCGAAAGCCACCGCCGCGCCAAGGCGGCGACCGAAGCGGGCAAGTTCGATCGCGAGATCGTCGCGCTCGAGATCGAGACGCCCGAGGGCAGAGAGATGCACAGGGTCGACGAGGGCATCCGCTTCGATGCGACGCTCGAGGGTATCGCGGGCGTCAAGCTGCTCCAGGAAGGCGGCTCGATCACCGCTGCAACCAGCTCGCAGATCTGCGACGGCGCCTCGGCGGCGCTGATCGTGTCGGAACAGGCGCTCAAGGACCACGGCCTGACCCCCCGCGCGCGCATCCATCATGTGTCGGTGACCGCGGGCGACCCGGTGATCATGCTCGAAGAGCCGTTGTTCGCGACCGAAAAGGCGCTGAAGAAGGCCGGCCTGAAGATCGGGGACATCGACGCCTATGAGGTCAACGAGGCCTTCGCGCCGGTGCCGCTCGCCTGGCTCAAATATCTCGGCGCTGACCATGCGCGGCTCAACCAGCATGGCGGCGCGATCGCGCTCGGCCACCCGCTCGGCGCCTCGGGCACCAAGCTGATGGCGACGCTGCTCGGCGTGCTCGATGCGACCGGCGGCAAATACGGCCTGCAGACGATGTGCGAAGGCGGCGGTCAAGCGAACGTCACCATCGTCGAGCGGCTGTAGGCAAATATCTCCCCTCCCGCTTGCGGGAGGGGTTGGGGGAGGGCCTGTTGGCTTGGCTCCCTGACACGCCCCACCCAAACCCTCCCCTGAGGGGGAGGGCTTCAAGGAGACAAAGATGAAACTCGATTCCACCGTATCCGCCGTCGTCACCGGCGGCGCCTAGGGCCTCGGCGCCGCAACGGCGCGTGCGCTCGCCGCCAAAGGCG